>NZ_PNCW01000060.1:0-61928 GCF_005886985.1 Pseudoalteromonas sp. S3178
ATAAGAGAAACCCGTTACAGCAATGTGACGGGTTTTTTGCTGTCTGGGGTTTAGTAAATAGCAAGAGCTCATGCTGGACTCAGTAGTGGCAGTTTTTTCATGCCCTATGCCACATGGCATTTGTATCCCTATAACCAAATGAAACACCTTAAAGGCAGCTCAATGCATAGTAACAGCCTGCTACTTCATTGTGCTCTACGATATTAGCGTAAAGAAGAACCTAAAAGTGCGAGTGTAAGCAGTGTATTTAATAAATTTATCACAAACTAATTACTTCTCTTGTTTGTATGGCGTATGAATACTAATATGGCTTATAATTTTAGTATTAATTATCAATGAGAGTCCAACCTCAATGAATCAACCGCTTTTTTTAGATGACTCTGCATCACTTATCGAATTTACACGAATATACCTAGCACTTTTTTATACTTTCGTTGCAGGCTTTTATACCTTCAGAATTATTTATAAGAATCGTTCAACCCCAAAAGGGGTCATTTTTCCTGGCGAGCAATTTTGCGCTAGTTGGTGGAACCATATGGTGTTTAAGTTTTTTAGAGCGGCTATATGGTTTGTTTGTGTGCTTCGCGTGTTTATTCCTGAGGTTGATAGCTATCTAGGTTTGCTAAATGTGTTGAATGGCTGGCCTGGTGTTATGTTTGGAAATATTTTACTAACGGCTGGTTTTGTACTGACAATGTTTGTTCATTTTCATATGGCCTCGCTTTGGCGATCAGGAGTAGATCCTCGCGGCCCAAGTGAACTCAAAACAAATGGCCTGTATGAATTTTCAAGAAACCCAATGTACTTAGGTGTTGTAGCCGCACAAATCGGTTTCTTTTTAGCTTTACCAAGTGTGTTTAGCCTAATTTGCTTAGTTGTTGGCATGATTGCGGTATACAGACAAACTTTAGTTGAAGAAGCTCATCTTGAGCAGCACTTCTCTGGGGAATATAAAGAGTATAAACAATTAGTACCGCGTTGGTTGTGAGTTATTGTTTAACTAGCTAAATGTTACAAAGTAAATAACCTGAACTTAGCAATTTGAGTTCAGGTTACCTCTAACCAATACTTTTCGTGATATATTGTTCTATAAACTCTTTTTTTGTAATTGCTTTTGAAAAAATATAGCCTTGAATGTAATCGCAGCTAAGGTGTTTCAATAGTTCATATTGCCTACTTGTTTCCACCCCTTCAGCCACTACCATAACATCTAGGTTATGTGCCATTGTAATAATGGCTTTCACTAGCGCAATACTGTTGTCGTTAGATTCAATATCTTGAATAAATGAACGGTCTATTTTTAAAATATCTATATCTAGTCGTTGTAAGTAAGCAAGAGATGAGTAGCCAACACCAAAATCATCAATCGCTATATCTATGTTAATGGCACTTAAACGTTTTAGTTGGCGTTGTATTGAAGAATCGGGGTCCATTAAGGTGTTTTCTGTTACTTCAATAAGTATGGTGTTGTTAGGTAGTTGAGATTCTTTACTTGCGGTTATCCAGTCATCTACCCACTGCCCGGCACGGTCTATTTCTAAAGGTGATGTGTTTACACTGACTTGTACTGCGTTTTTACTCAGCTTGTTAAATTCGACAGTATCTTTAATCGCCTGAGATTTAACCCAGTGACCAATATGTCCTATTAAGCCGTCTTTCTCTGCTACAGGTATAAATTCATTCGGGCCAATTAAACCACGCTTTGGGTGGTTCCATCTAATCAGTGCTTCAGCTTTAGGTACTGATAAACCATCAATAGAGAATATTGGTTGATAGAATAGCTCAAATTGTTTTTTATCCAGTGCTACTCTAATTTCCTCTATAAGTAGGCGCCTTTGCGTTGCTCTTTCTTCAATTTCATAAGAGAAGAACTCATAGCGGTTACGGCCTTTATTTTTGGATAAATACATTGCTTGATCGGCTCGTTTTACAAGCTCTTCAACAGTTTGCCCATCAGCAGGGTAAAATGTTAAGCCTATACTGGCTGTGACATAAACCGTTTCATTTTTTATCTTTATACTTTCCATTAGGCTACTTTTGACTGTTTCAGCAATTTTTGATGCTTGATTAGCGTCGCTAACGCCTTCTAAAATCAAAGTAAATTCATCTCCGCCCAATCGAGCAACAGTATCTTTACTGGTTATGCAGTTTTGTAACCGGATTGCGACTTTGTGCAATAGTAAGTCACCGTAGTCATGGCCAAGGCTGTCGTTAACTTCTTTAAAACCATCTAAATCTATAAAGATAAGTGCAAAAGTCATATCTTTTACGCTTATTAAGCTTTGTATTTTTTCGTAAAAATAACGTCTATTAGGCAGATCTGTTAAGCCATCTTGATAAGCATATTGATGTAATTGAATATTAGCGCTTTCAAGTTCATTAGTTCTAAGTTTAACTTGGTTTTCTAATGCGTTTTCTCGTTGTTCGATATTGGATAGCATATCGTTAAAACAGGCCGTAAGCTGGCCTACTTCATCTTTTGATAGTTGTTTAGCACGCAAGCTATAGTCGTGTGATGTAGTAATTTTATCTGCTGTTTGTGCTAGGTAAAGTATAGGATTTAAAAAGCGACGTCTTAATAATAAAGATAAAACTAAGCTTACAGCGAAGGTAAATGCCATCAAAACAATTAAAAATTTGCTATAAAAAGAAATTTTGTTTTGAATATAGCTATCGTTAGCTCTTATTTTTAATAAACCATAGTTATTGGTTTCAAACGTAAGGGGAGTGTTTACTTCGATACTATGATCAAGCTCTTGCTTGGTTGAGAGTGCGACAGCAAGTTGAACATCGCTTTGGTTATACACCGTTATACTTACTACGTCAGAGCGCATTAGAATAGGGTTTATTAGCTCTTGTACTGCGTCTAGGTCATCAAACATAAGAGCCGTAGTTATATTTGGTGCTAGCATTTTCGAAAGGGAGTCTAAGCTTTCTATTTGTTCTTCTTTTGCACTATTTATCTCATAAGCACTAAATACAATAGTCACTGTAGCGGTAGAGGCAAGTGCGACGCTCATTAAAATAACTAATAATTTTTTACTGATTGTGTTTAGTGCGAATAAAGTTTTCATTACATTACCTTTGCACAACGCGAGCAAGGCGTAATACTTTTGAGCTCATTGTTATACCTGCATCTTTTAATTGTTTGGGTGCAATTTCAAAACGAACTTTTCCCGCAGAAAGAAAGAACCTAATGTGCCCGCCACCTTCTATAAATGAGTCGGTTTCGCCAATTACCATTATATTTTTTACAGTGGTGATGTTAGCCGTTTGCCACTTTGCAAATGTATTAGAAGTTATAAACACAATATTGCAGTCACGTATTGAGGTGTCATCAAGTGTAATGAGTTTATTATGCAGTGGTAAGTTTTTTATAGTTCTGTTTTTTAAAGCACTATTAGCTACATCGATAAAATATTTGTCGGGGCTGCACACTGTAAACTGCTTTAAGTTATCTAACGGCTGATCCCAGCTTCCAAATCGAGCAAAATTGTATAAGAAGCCTGCCTTTAGCATATATTCTTTTTCCACAGCATTAGCGCCCACACTAAAAAGAATGAGCGTTATCAATATACTATGGATTAAGCTTCTTAATTTACACATCTTATTTGCTTAAAAGGTTGCCGAAACAGTAAATGTTATACATTCATCAATGTAGTTTGGTAGCGTGTATGTTTCGCGCGTATTGTTATATTCAATATGTGAACCTGCAAATAGGTTTTTACCCGAAAGTGCTGTTGCCCACACAGGGCTGATTTGCCAATTCCAAGTAATATCTAGCGTTGTGTAACTGTCTGTATTGTATGCATTAGAGTTCTCTGCGCGCAGGGTTGCAAATACATTATGATCAGTTAAAAAAGTATAATTAGCTTTAGCAAATAGCTGCCTGTTTTTTGAGTCATACCCTATGGCAGGCTCAACTCTAGGTGGTAAGTCGTAGGTGTATTTTGTATAGCTATAACCTAACTCAGTATTTAGGTTATCAAGTGGTTGCCACGAGAGCAGCACATCAAACCCTTTTGTTGTTGTATCTGCAACTGATGCAAAGTCTAAGTCTATGCGAGTTGTTGTTAAAGCTTGAAAAACTTCTGGAATTCTTCCCGCAAGAAACAAATCAAGTATTGGCCCAAATTGCTCATCATGTGCATTCATATCAATTACAGCAACATTTTTTGCATCGGTATAATAAGTCGAAAGATCCACTGACCAGTCATTATCGCTAAATCGATAACCTAATTCGTAAGACAGGTACTTTTCTGATTTTACTTTGTCATTGCCATTTAGGTAGGTCGCAATTCGGTAATTATCTAAGGCTTGAATACCTGAGCTTATAACGGCTAGTTCTTTTATTTTTGTGCCATTAACTCTAAAGTTGTCGTTAAATTCAATTAATGTAGGGGTTCTAACACTTTGAGATACAGCACCCCACGTTAAATGGTTTTGAGTTGGTTTATATATAAACCTTGCTGAAGGTTGGTTTTCCCAACCGGTTAAATCGTTATGATCGGCTTTAGTACCAATAATAAAGTCTAACTTATCTGGGGTTACATTGTATTGCGCTTGAACAAGCACACCAAATTGCGTGAGATCATCAAAGTCTTTATCACTATCTAAAAATAAACTCTCTGCAAATGAAATAGAGTTATACCGGTAGTTTAACCCCCAATCGAGTTGTAAAGATTGATATATAAAATTCATTTGATAATCAATATCTATCGATTCAAAGTCTTCTTTTATATAGTCTTGCGAGCCATTTTGCTTTAGCCAAGATAGCTGTAACATTTGATTTGCATCTGGCGACATTCGGTTTTCGAGTCGAGCCATAATACGTGAGTCAGTGCGTTTTAAATCATCTGAAAACGCAATGTTCTCGTTAGATTCGTCTATTACACCACGGTAGTTTTGGCCAAGTGTAGAGTGAGTTACATCACCTTGTATTAAGCCTGACCATTCATCACTGGGGGTAAAATCGGCTCTAAAGCCTAGTGAATGCTGTTTAGTTGTATCGTTAGGAGGGAGTGAAATGCCTTTTTTAGACTCTTTGGCGTTTTTTAAGTGGCCGTACAAACGATAACTACCCTGATTACTAATGTCACCACCGTAGCGTAAATTTATATCAGCATTAATTTGGTTACCCGTTGTGACATTTGCAAAGCCACCTCGAGTATCAAGGCTGTTTTTGGTAATAATATTAATAACGCCATTATTTGCATCACTTCCCCAAAGCAGCCCGCCCTGACCTCGTATTACTTCAATGCGCTCAATATCATATAAAGGCACATTTAGGGTTTCCCAATATACAGCTGCAAATTTTGGCGTATATAAGCTTTGTCCGTCGATCATTACTAGTAATTTACTGGAAAAGCGAGAAGCAATACCCCTTGATGAAATAGCCCATTGGTTATTATCGAGTTGTCGTACTATTAACCCTGGCACCATTTTTAGCGCTTCAGGGACTGATGTTGCCCCTGAATTAGTGATTTGTTCTTTGCTTAATACATAAATAGATGACGCGGTATCAAAAGCCGATTGTGCTCTTTTCATAGCAGATGTTGCTTGTACATCCATTCCCATAAGGGCGTCGAGGTCTAAGTCTTCATCTTCAAAGGGGCTTGCTACAGCAACGGGGCAAATTAAAAGTAATGGCCATAAAAAGCGTTGTGATAATTTCACCAATATCTCCTGCACAATCAAAACAATCACTGTTTTATAAAATCTTTGGTATTACACAATGTTAACATGCATTAACGCTCTAAAAGTAAAAAATGCGATTAAATGGTAATAAAGCGCTTTTATTTAATTTAGCAGCTTATATTTTTTCTAGTCACGTAAATTATAAGTGAATTTTTAGTTGTTATAGGAACATATTAGTTAGTCTTATGCATAAGCTCTAAAACATAATACGTTAAAGAGGTGCGTTGCCTATGTAAGTTGTTATGCACTATTAAGATATGTATCAAATTTATAAAATGAAGTTTGTAATAGGGGCATCATTACTGGTTCATCAGCGTAAAATAAATTACCCTAAGTGCATTAGCCACCTTTAAATTAATTACCTTATGAGCCTTCTTTTTTCTGTAGTATTAGCAAGCCTTCCTGCCTTACCAGAGCCCGTTGCAAACAATGCCGTAGCTAAGGTTACAGTACAAAACCAAAGCTACTTTTTAAGTTTTATGGGGCTTGGTAAAAACAAACAACATACCGATGTACACAACAAGGTGTTTTCACTTAAATTAGGTGAGGGCGCATGGCAGCAACAAGCGAGCGTGCCTTCAAGTTTGCCTTTTAAAGGGCGCCTAGCGAGTACTGCAGTGGGCTTAGGTGAATACGCCTATATATTTGGTGGTTATACGGTAGATAGCGATCATACTGAAATTTCAAGCCCCGATGTGTACCGTTTTGATATAAAAACCAATACATACAAACACCTTGCAAGTATGCCAGTACCGGTAGATGACAGCGTAGCGATTAGTTACAAAGAGCGCTACATTTACCTCATTAGCGGCTGGCATAATGATGGAAACGTAAATTTAGTACAGGTATACGATACCCAAACCAACACATGGCAACAGGCATCACCTTTTTTAGGCGAGCCCGTATTTGGCCAAGCGGCTGCTATTAGTGGTAACACCATTGTTATATGCGATGGCGTTAAAACCCAAGCAAACCCAGATTCACGCCGCTCTTTTGCAGGTGTTGCGCAGTGTTTAAAAGGCACAATAGATGATAACAATGTGCAAAAAATAGATTGGCGCACTTTACCTCATCCTACAGGTGAATCGCATTACCGCATGGCTGCTACTAGCTACAATGGCAATATTTACATGATGGCCGGTTCTAACAACCCCTATAACTACGATGGTATTGGCTACAATAAAAAGCCAGCACCGGCAAGTAAACACGTGTGGCGTTTTAATATTGAGCAAAATACATGGCAAGTTTTATCACCTTTAGCCGAAGGCAGCATGGATCACCGCGGGCTACTTGAGCACAACGGGGCTTTATATCGTGTTGGCGGTATGAACAACCAACAACAAGTAATAAGCGATGTAACAGGTTATGAGGTAGCACAGTGAATACGCTTTATATTACAGGCGCAGGAGTAAGTGCTGCTAGTGGTATACCTACTTTTAGGGGCGAAGATGGCTTTTGGACTATAGGCAGTAAAAACTATACGCCTATGGAAATGGCCACGCGTGCTATGTATCAAAACAATCCGCGCGAGTTTTTAGCCTGGTATTACAACCGTTTTGCAACGTATCGTAACCATGGCCCTAACGACGTACACCATTGGCTTAGCGATAAAAACTTAATTACCCAAAATATAGATGGGCTTGATGGCAAAGCGGGTAATAAAAATTACATTGCTATACATGGCAGGCTCGATCAAATGACGTTATTTCATGACCAAGGCGAAGCTGTTAAACCGCTTATGACCCCGTGGGATAGCGTAGACGAAAACCGCCTGCATGACTCTCTTTTTGAGCTATTTAATATTCAAAACCAAATGCCTGAGCTAAATCATTCATTTAAGCCTTTTGTTTTATTATTTGACGAATACTACACCGAGCTTTACAGAATATCCGACGCACAGCAGCGTATGCTCAATGCCGATAAAATTGTATTTATGGGCACTTCATTTAGTGTCAATATCACTCAAATGGCAATTGAAATAGCCCGAAATTACGACATTCCTGTTGAAGTGGTTGACCCAGAGCCTGCACATATTTTGCACGCTAACGTCACGTATAAAAAAATGAATGCACTAGATTACATTCAATCTAATTAATAAGTGCTATATTTCAAAGAGATTGATAATGTTTTCTTAAATATTACAATCTCTTTATATAATATTAACGAGTCAAAAATGTTACTATTATCCTGATTATAACAATACTAAAGAGATCTGAATGAGCGACTTAACTGCAATAGCAAACTTGTCAATTTTACTTGTAGAGCCTTCAGAGGTTCAGCAAAAAATAATAATAAAATCGCTTTTAGAAAGTGGTGTAAAACAAGTTGAAACTGCATCTACACAAACACAAGCGCTTAGCTTATTAGCAAGTTATCACCCTGACTTAGTAATAAGCTCTATGTATTTATCTGACGGCACTGCCGATTCACTGTTGCAAGAAATAAGATCAAACCCTACCACTGAGCATCAACCTTTTATGCTTATATCGAGCGAGCGTAATAAAAAATACCTTGAGCAATTACGCCAATCGGGTGTGTTGGCTATATTACCTAAGCCTTTTAGCGCAAAAGCCATCACCCGCGCACTAAAAGCAACGCTCGATATTATAAGTGAAGAAGAAGTAGAGCTTGATCATTTTGATGTAACGCTACTGCGTGTGCTAGTGGTAGACGACAGCCGCTTTGCGCGTAAACACATAATACGCGTACTTGCTGGCATGGGGATTCCTGCGCCTGTAGAGGCCGAAAACGGTAAAGAAGCGATAGAGCAACTTAACGAGCAGTCGTTCGACTTAATTGTTACCGATTACAACATGCCAGAAATGGATGGCCGCGAGCTAACCGAAACAGTACGTGGCTCAAATGCTTACTCACATATTCCTATTTTAATGGTGAGCTCAGAGGCAAACGACACCCACCTAGCTAATATTGCGCAAGCAGGGGTTGATGCCATTTGTGATAAACCGTTTGAACCGGCCACAGTGCGAGAGCTTCTATATAAAATAATGTCTTAGTCAATAAACATGGCTAGCTTAAAAAATAAACAGCGGTAGTTAAACATGTAACTGCCGCTTTTTTAACTTATTGGCTAGGCACGTTATACAACTGAAACGCTACAAAACATAAAATAGCGGCTACGCAGCTATCAAATATGCGCCATCTAAAAGGGGAGCTTAAAACCTTTTTTAATTTTGGCGCAAACAATACTAAGCTACTAAACCAAATAACAGAGGCAACACAAGCGCCAATAGCAAAGTGCATAGGCTCTGGTTGTAGTGCGCCAATACTGCCAAGCAGTAATACGGTATCTAAATAAACATGTGGATTTAGTAAACTTATTGCAAAGGCCGCAAGGGCGGTTTGCCACCAGCTCACTTTTATTACTTGAGTTACTTTTAACCCCGATGTGCCTTTAATTGCGCTGCGCGCAGAGCCAAATGCTAAATAAAGTAACATAGCTATACCGCCCCACGTTAACCACGGTAATAACCCCGGCAGCCATAGCTTTAACTCATTAGCTGCAAATACACCTACAATAATTAAAGTGGCGTCACAAATTATACAAACCGCGGCTAAAACAAAACGGTTAGCGCCCGCCATACATTGGCTTAAAATCCAAATGTTTTGCGCCCCAATGGCAATAATTAAACTCAGCCCCAGCATCACACCCGACAAAAACGACATACTTTAAATCCAAATAAATAAAACCTGCTATTCAATGCCTTGCAGGGTAGGGAGTATTCTGTTACAAATCCAATGAATATATTTATTGTTATATGCGTAAAACTCATGATTGATTATCAATTACTCAATGCGCTTAGCGCCGTTATAAGTGAAGGCGGATTTGAAAAGGCATCTAAAAAGTTATTTATTACGCAATCGGCGGTTAGCCGACGTATTCATCAGCTAGAAGCTAAACTAGGTGAACCCGTATTAATAAGAACCCAGCCACCATCTCCAACAGCACTAGGCAAGCGCTTACTTAATCATTTACAGCAAGTATTACAGCTAGAAGTAGCCCTTAATGTGGGGGCGCTTAACGAGCATACTGATTTAAATACACCACTTAGCGTAAAGCTTGCTGCTAATGCGGATTCGCTTGCAACCTGGCTGCCCGAAGCACTCGCCGTGCTCGATACCGAACTAACCTGCAAGCTCAGGTTTGAAGTAATTTGTGAAGATCAATCAGTCGCACATAAAAGAATGAAAGACGGCGAAGTAATGGTGTGTATTAGCTCATCACCCGAGCCTGTAAATGGCGGACTTGTTAGCCCACTTGGCGCTATACGCTATAAAGCCATTGCGAGTCCTGAATTTATAAAGCAGCATAAAATCAACGACCTTTCGCAGTTAGCGCACTTACCGTGTTTAGTGTACAGCGACCTTGATAAATTACAGCATCAGTTTTTAAACGACATTAACGGCTCAACTCCATTGTTTACCCATATATACCCTTCGTCAGAGGGATTTAAACAAGCCATGATCGCAGGCTTAGGTTACGGGTTATTACCTACATTACAGCTAGGAGATTCGTTAACAAAAGGAGAGTTAGTCGATTTATTCCCAGAATATTATATTGATACGCCTTTGTACTGGCACTATTGGCAAACCGAAAGCCCGCAGCTTAAAACGCTACGCAAATTTGCATTGCAAGTTGCGAGCAAACGGTTAGAGCGTATTAACCCATAAGGACTCAGCTTGTGTTTATAGCTGCCCTAATCTGTATATAAGCAGCGCTGTTTTAGTGGTGTTTTTATTTAGGCTGGTTAAATCGGCGGTTTCGTTTTTAGTGTGCGCGCCACTGCCCATTAGACCTAGCCCATCAAGCGCCATATCAACATGGTTTGCAGCAAACGAAATATCAGCAGCCCCGGCATTACGAGGGTTTGCAGCCACCACTTTGTTATAGCCTAGGTCTTGGCTTGCTTGGCTATACAGTGCAAGCAGCTTTTTATTACCTTCGGTGAGTCCCATTGGTGGGTAGCCGTCTTCAAAAATAAGCTCAGCTTGGCTGCCATTTAAGCTTTTAGCCACTATTTGCTGCATCACTTTTTTAGCGCCTTCTACCTGCTTTGGCGAAAGCGCTCGTAAATCACCCGCTACATGCTACATGCACGGTTTGTGCAATTACGTTACTTTTACCAAATGCCGTGGCTGACGAGTTAGCACTGTTGTACTGTGCATCAGTACCACCCACAATAAGCCCCGGGTTAAAGGTTAAATTAGGTTGCGTGGCAAGTTGCTCTCTAAAGTCATTTAAAATACGCGAGGCCTCGTAAATAGCGCCATAGCCCACACTATCACTAAATATTTGCGATGAATGTGCAGCATTGGCCGTTACATTTAATGTCCAGCCAGTATAACCACGGCGCGCTGCCATCGCGGTTTTAATATTGTTATCGCCATTTTCATAGCCAAGCGCTACATCAGCCCAAATTGCGCCATCAACAATGGCTTGTTTAGATAAGCTAAGTGGGCGACCGCTGCTTTCTTCATCGCCTGTAAGCAGTACTTTAATGCTTACGTTTTCAAGTAAATTAAGGGCTTGCAGGCTTTTAAGTGCGGTAATTATTATAGTGTTACCGCCTTTCATATCGGCTACTCCCGGGCCGCTCGCGGTGTGTTCATCAATTTGTTTGTAGGTAGTAAAGTTATCGTGTTTGGCAAATACGGTATCAAGATGGCCGATCATCAGTATTTTTATTGCATCGGGGTTTTTACTCTCATGAGTTGCTAATACATGCCCTGCACGGTTAAACGCACTGCCATCTAGCCACTCAACCTTAAAACCAATCGCTTTTAGTTGCTCGCTTGCAAGCGCACCCACCTTCTTTACGCCTTCAATATTAAGCGAGCCGCTATTAATATTTACCGCTTGTTCTATTTCTTTAAGCGCTTGCGGCATGTTGTGCTCAACTTGTTTTACTATTTCACGCTCGTTTTTATTAAGCGCCGCGTGGCTTGTAAACGGTAGGGTACTCGCAAGGATAAATATAAGTGCTTGGCTAAATTTTAAAAGTGACATAACAGCCTCATAATTGAAGAAAAGAGTATTTAATATGAAGTAGTATTAGCTTATATTCAATATGAAATATTGCTGAGAGGCTGATTTAAGATTTATGGATAGAAAAAAATTAGATGCTTGGCAAAAAGCCCCTGTAAAAATAGTTAGTGAGGCAATATATCATGCAGCAAAGCAGAATGAAGAAGATAATCTAATAGCATTCCTATTACTGGATGTTGGTGCTGAGATGTTATTTAAAACTTATCTAGGGTTGCCAAAACATATTACAGGCTCAACTACCCCTGAAGATGAACGATATAATATTCTTCGTAAAGGTTTTCATCATGTTATTGAGGGGGTGAAAAATAGCAGGCAAGGTATTAATGTCAAAGAGCTTGCTAGGGTTGAGTTTTTCCACGGGTTGAGGAATAAACTTTATCATCAAGGGAATGGTCTTACTATAAATCGTAGCCACCTAGATGAGTATGTACTTCTTGTTAAATCACTTTTTAAACAGCTGTTGAAGGTTGATATTGAAGAGCAATTATCAACTAATAGCCTGACAAAGGATGAAGTGGATCAAATAGCTAAGTTGAAGGAAGAATTTAATAGTTTATTAGAGTTATCTAAAACTAAAAATAATACTCTGAAATTATTGTGCAGTTTAATTGTCGAAAAAATTGCTCCACAACTACTTTTACCCTCATTTGTCAGAGAGTTTGAAACGTTGAGAGACAGAGCTTTTAGCGAGGAAGGCTTTAGCATAAATCAGGGTGAGATAACTTCTTATAAGACATTACCTAATGATAATAATTTGAGAATGGATATTTTAGGTTGGTTTGAAGAGCTGGTTCTACCCATAATCAAATCATCTCCTTATTTTGATAGCTTACATAAAAAGGTTGAGGTTGGTAATAAGCTCCATATAGATTCACTCTCCAGTCACCTAGGTGTGAAAAATGTTGAAGTGGTTAGGCATGAAGTACCTGCTATATTAAGCATTATTTTTGATGATTTTTTTAGCTTAGATAAATTTTATTTTAATATTGCTGAAATTGTTGTATTTAAAGAAATTGACTTTCAATGGCAGTTGAACTTTATGTGTTTTACTCTAAAAGATTTTTATCCAATGCAGCATAATGAGACCGAATTGGAGTATTGGGTATCTACATTGGATACATGCAATTCACAAAATAGAAAGTTAGATGGCTTTATTAAGCAGGGTAACTATTGGTTGGAGAACAGTTATAGGCTTTGAATATACAAAAAATTTAGCTTCAAATTAAAAATCCGAACTATCAGGTCTAACGCCATTGGCATTAAACCTGATAGCTCAAACTCAACCAATCAACGTTAGTTAGTTGGCATTAAATAAATCTCGCGTACGCTGTTGCGCTGGTTTGCTTCTATTGCAAACAATACCGCGTCGGCTACATCTTGTGGGTCGAGTTTATCGGGTTTAGCTTCATCAAAAAATGGGGTGTTTACCATGCCTGGAGCTATGGTTGTGCAGCGGCCATTCCACTCGCTCATTTCCTCAGCTAAGTTTTGCCCAAACCCGTAAGCAAACCATTTAGTTGCACCGTAAATAGAGCCTTTAATAGGCTTACGGCCAGCAGCTGAGCTGGTTAATATAAAGTGGCCTTTGTTTTGGCGTAAATGGGGCAGGGTTGCTTTTGCCGTCCACAGCAGAGCTTTAATGTTTATGTCTATCATGGCTGACCATTCATCAGGGTCGCCTTTTTCGGTGCCTGCGGTTGAAACGCCCATACCTGCATTGGCAAATGCGGCATCTAGTCGGCCAAACTTTTCAACGCCTTTGGTAACTACGTTTTCAAGCTCGGTAAAGTCGGTGGCATCTGCGGGTACATTCAGTGCGTTATCTTCACCTAATAATTGTACTAATTTAGTTAATTTGTCTTCGCTTCTGGCTGTAAGTACTACTTTGTGGCCGTTATTAACCAGTGTTTTGGCAGTTGCTTCACCTATGCCACTTGAAGCACCTGTAATGAGGACTATTTTTTCTTTCGCCATGATTATTTCTCCTATGTTTACATATTCAAAATGATAAGAACGGTTTAACTAATATGTGCTGTTTACTGTAACAGTACTGGGTTAACAGGGCTTGAATGGAGAAGCCTGTTTATCTTTTGAGGTTGAGTTTGCAGCATTGTGTTTGGTATTTGGACAAGGGGCATAAACACATAACGATTAGACCTTTCTTGGATAGAACCAATTTTAATCCTGAAAGGTCAGGCCCTATTAATTGGTTGGCCTTAGGTGTATTTCTCTGATGTTATTGCGCTGGTTTGCTTCAAGTGCAAAGAGTACGGCGTCGGCCACATCTTGTGGGTATAATTTGTCGGGCCTTGCTTCATCGGTAAATGGGGTATTTACAGCACCTGGGGTTATAGTGGTACAGCGCCCGCCCCATTCACTCATTTCTGCTGCTAGGTTTTGGCCAAAGCCATAAGTAAACCACTTACTTGCACCATATATTGAGCCTTTAACAGCTCTGCGGCCAGTGGCTGAGCTGGTTATAATAAAATGGCCTTTGGTTTTACGTAAATGGGGGAGGGTAAGTTTAGCGCTCCACAGCAGGGCGTTTATGTTTATATCAAGCATAGTTGCCCATTCGTCGGGGTCGCCTTTTTCTATTCCTAATGTGTTTAGCCCTTTACCTGCGTTTGCAAAAGTAGCGTCTAAGCGGCCAAATTTGTTAAGCCCTTTTGTTACTACGTTTTTAAGCTCGTTAAAGTTGGTTGCATCTGCCGGTACGCTGAGTGCGCTATCCTCGCCTAATTCTTTAACTAATTTTGTTAATTTGTCTTCGCTTCTGGCTGTAAGTATGACTTTGTGGCCATGGTTAACCAGCGTTTTGGCGGTTGCTTTGCCAATACCGCTAGAGGCACCTGTAATGAGGATTACTTTTTTGTTCGCCATGGTTATTTCTCCTATGTGAGCCTATTCAAAATGAGGAAAGTATTTACGGTAACTTTGTACTAACACTAACAGTGTGTGGTTAACCTAAATTGAATAGTAACGTTAGAGGAACATAGCTTTTATTTAATGTTTTAATTTAATACAAAAACAATAGGTATAACTAATTTATAGCTATATACTCGCGCGGTTTTTTAGCCATTAGGGTTAAATTGTGGGTTTAGCGCATTTAGCTTTGCTCATTTTTAAATTGTGCTGAGTGTCAGCCGTTTTTTGGAATATGTATGAAAGATAAACTTATTGTGTTTTGGCAAAGCCATTCAGAAACAATCATCACTTTAGGTTACAAAGTGGTGTTAGCTTTGGCTATTTTAGTTGCGAGTGCGCTTATTGCGCGCTCGGTTAAAAAAGCGATTAAAAACTCTAAGTCGCCATTAAAAAAAGTAGACGAAACGCTACTGCCGCTTCTATCGAGCATTGCGGGGTATTTAGTTTACATAATTGCAGGGCTGTTTATATTAGATATTTTTGGCGTTAATACGGCAAGCTTAATAGCGCTAATGGGCGCGGCGGGTTTAGCGATTGGTTTGGCGCTTAAAAACACCTTAAGTAATATTGCCGCTGGCATTATGCTATTAATACTTAGGCCATTTAAAATAGGCGATTTTGTAGATGCGAGCGGTACGCTTGGCACAGTGAACGAAATAAACTTATTTACTACCATTTTTAAAACCACCGACGGCCTTTATATCGCATCGCCTAACGGTAAAGTGTGGGGCGGCAACATTAAAAACTTTACCCGTAACGGCAAAAGGCGCATGGATATAGTGGTGGGGATTTCGTACGCCGACTCTATTGATGTAGGCTTAAATGTACTTAAAGAACTCGCCGAATCAGAAAGCCGGCTACTTGCCGAGCCGGCACCTAAAGTAATGGTTACCTCAATAGGCGAAAGCGCAGTAAATATTCAATTACGTGCTTGGGCTGTAAATGGCGATTACTGGCAAACCGTGTGGGATTTAAATAAACGCGTTAAAGAAGCCATAGAAGGTGCGGGGCTGAGCATTCCGTTTCCGCAGCGAACGCTGCATATATCTGAGTCGATGGCATCGGCAGTAACGGTAAATAAAAACCTATAAACTTTATTAGCATAAGCACAAATAAAAATAGCGAGCCTGGGCTCGCTATTTTTGTATTAGCCTTTGTGTTGGCTGAGGTATTAACCTTCTAATTGAAAGTCGTACACTGAGCCTAAGTTAAGCAGTTGGGTTAGTTCATCCAGTGCTTGGTAGCTTTCAGTAAGTAGGGCTGAATCGGCAAAGTCGCTTGCGCCTAATTTATCGCGGTAGTTACGCTTTGCCCAATCACAAAGCTGAGTGTATTTAGTATCGTTTAAAATAACCTCTGGGTTTACTGCGCTTAGCTCTCGTTGGTTAAGAGCTACACGTAAACGTAGGCAGGCAGGTCCGCCGCCATTTTGCATACTTTGGCGCAGGTCAAAAAACTGCACTTGGTTTACTGGGTTATCGGCTAAAATCATTTCTTCAATGTAGGCGTTTACTGCGCTATTACGTTGGCACTCTTGTGGTGCTACTAATAGCATTGAGCCATCATCTAGGCTTACTAATTGGCTATTAAATAAGTAACTGCTTACTGCATCGCTAATGCTTACTTTATCGGTAGGTACTTCAATTATGTATAGCTGTTTGCTGCCGGTGTAGGCATCACGAATTTCTTGCAGGGCATCTTGTTGGTTTAAAAATGCTTGCTGGTGGCAAAGCAATACGTTTGCGTTACCTACTGCAATTACATCGTTATGAAACACGCCTTGGTCTATAACATCAGGGTTTTGCTGCAGTAAAATTTGGCTCGATTCTTTTAAATTATGTAATCGGCAAATGGCTTCTGAGGCTTCTAGTGTTTGCCTTGCAGGAAACTTAGCCGGTTTTGGTAGTTGGCTGTTAAAGGCACTTGCACCAAATACAAACATTTCTAGGCCTTGCTCGCCGTGGCTGTCGCAAAGTCGGGTATGGTTAGCCGCGCCTTCGTCGCCAAAAAAGCCCTGATCGGGTAAATGAGTGTGGTGTGCAAAATAACTATCGTTATTAAACATGGCTTTTAGTAAGCGGGTAGTTGTAGCAGGCTCTAGCGAGCGATGAAACTTATTGTTTAAATTAGCTGAGGTAAAATGCACTTTGCCATCGAGGGTATCTGGCGAAGGTGAAACAGTAGCGGCATTGGCGGTCCACATTGCAGAGGCCGAATAACACGCGCGCAATAATATAGGGTCTGCTTTAAATGCTTTATGAATAACTTGCGAATCGTTGCCGGTAAATCCTAAGCGACGTAGCACGTTTAAATCGGGGCGTGCGTGGGGCGCAAACACACCTTGTGTTAGGCCTTTGTCGTGCATGGCTTTCATTTTTTCAAGGCCCTGTAACACAGCTTCTTGAGGGTTTGAAAAACTTGCCGCATTATTTAACGAGGCAACGTTACCATACGATAAACCCGCATAGTTGTGAGTAGGGCCAACTAAGCCATCAAAATTTACTTCTAAGGCGTGCATACACGTTCCAATCATATTGTTTTTAGTAACTTAACAATACAACGCAATGGCCGCGCTTGCAAAGCCTATAAATACGAAATTTATCGGCTGTAAACTCGCTCTTTGTCGCACGTGGTATGGGTATTACTCGGATCGTTTACCTGCCATACGCTAATGTCTAAACGCCAAATTAGGTAAAGGGTGTGGTATAAGTTAGCCATGGTATTTTCCTTGAAAGTTTCACTGAACACATCTGTACTGTGGAAGAATTATGCCAACTGTTAATTGAATATTTTATGAATATAAATCAGTAATTTATTAAAACACTAAAAATAACTTTTGAGCGTTTAGCACCACTTTGGGGCTCAAGGGCTTAAAAATTGCACCAAAAAGCCACGCAGCAGGTGCGTGGCTTATGTTTTATACGTGGTAATTAGCGGCCTACTTTACCCTTTACTAGCGGGTCGAACGACAGCACACTAAATTTCCCTTGGCTGGCATTTTTACCGTCATTTAATACTGGCGAGCGGTGTAGCTCATCTACGGTAAAATATATTTTATGATCGGCGCCATAACTAAAGCCATCTGGCCAGCTTAAGCGCTCGTCTTTAAATAATACATGGTATTTACCACTTGGTTTTACTACGCCAATTGCGCCGTTGGTTATGTCGGTAACATACACATTGCCGCCGCCATCAACAATAATGCCATCTGAAATGGGTTTAGTGCCGTAACGCGTTACTTTACTCTCAAGGGCGCTTGCGCTCAGGCTTTTATTGTTAATATCGCTTGTGGCAATACGGTAAATCGACGTGCCCGACATAGCGCCAAAGTAAAGCCACTGTTCGCTTGGGTCGAGTGTGATTGGGTTTACGCCTAAACGGGCTGGTTGGCCGCCTAGTTTCATGGTGCGCCCTTCAATGACCATGTCGATGTTTTCGGCTGTGGTGTATGGGCTATTTTGTAATACTCTGCGCGCCTCACCTGTTTTTAAATTTACGGTAATAATAGCGGCTTGGCTGCCTTGTGCGGTATCGGCAATGTATACAACACCGTGTTTATTATCGATGACTAAATCATTTAAAAAAGAGGTGTCGGTAATGGTGGGTTTAGCTAAATAAATTATTTTATGCAGCTGCTCTTTATTGGTATCCCAACCGACTAAACGCCCAGCATGATCAGGGCCTGATGTATCAAGCATCCATAACACGCCATCGGCTGATACATTTATGCCAAGTACATCGTAAAAGCCTTTGCCGTTTTTATACGCGTATGCCCATTTTTCATTAGGGTAGGGCTTGGTGGTGCCATCGCTTAATAGCTCCATAATTTTTTGTTTTTGGCCGTAAAAACCATGTACCGATAAAAACTTACGACCTGATGGCGTAATAGCAATATTCCCTGGTGGGTGCTGGGCGTCGAATGTGGCGACTGTGTTTAAATTGGTGTTAGTATTTTGGGTATTCGCAAACACACTGCTGGTTAAAAACGCGGTGCTACAGGCTGCTGCTAAAAGTATTTTTTTAATCTGATTCATGTTTAAAAGCCTTCTAAAACAAGTTTACCGCGTGAGGTGTGCGATTCTAAAATTTGGTGCGCTTTATATAAATTAGGGGCGTTTATTGGGCCTAAATTTTGCCCAAGCGTGGTTTTAAGTGTACCTGAGTCTATCAGTTCACTAATTTCATTAAGTAAGGTGTGCTGCGCTGTTATATCGGCTGTAGTAAATAGTGAGCGGGTAAACATAAACTCCCAATGCACCGATATACACTTACGCTTAAATTTTAAAATATCGAACGATGCAGGGTCGTCTATTAGCGCAAATTTACCTTGAGGTTTAATACACTCTACTATTTGATCTTGGTATTGGTCGGTATGGGTTAAGCCAATAACGTAGTCAAACTCAGCTAAACCCAGTTCTTTGCGCTGCTCGTTTAAGTTTTTAGAGTGATCGAGCACATGATTGGCGCCTAACTCTTTAAGCCAGGTTACGCTTTGCTCGCGTGATGCAGTACCTACCACGTTTAGCCCAGTAAGCTGCTTGGCAAGCTGTACTAAAATAGAGCCAACGCCACCAGCGGCGCCAATAACTAAAATAGATTGCTGAGTATTTTGCTTATTTTTAGGCACTTGTAGGCGATCAAACAGCATTTCGTAGGCGGTAATACTGGTTAGTGGCAGCGCTGCGGCTTGTGCGTCGGTTAATGTTTTAGGCGCACGCCCTACAATACGTTCATCAACTAATTGAAATTGCGCATTACTGCCTTGGCGCGACAAATCGCCGGCGTAAAATACACGATCCCCCACATTAAATAACGAAACCGACTCGCCAACGGCTTTTACAACGCCTACACCGTCCCAGCCTAATACTTTGTAGCCTTGCTCTGGCGCTACATTTGCACGTATTTTTGTATCTACAGGGTTTACCGAAATAGCATTTACTTCAATAAGTAGGTCGTGCCCGGTAGCGGTTGGGGTATCAAGTTCAATAGCTTGTATAGAGGTTGCTGTAAGCGTTTTAGAGTTTTTGGTGTAGCCAAATGCTTTCATGTGCGTTCCTGATGATTTGAAGTACTTTTTAATATGTAAACACTATAGCTCAGTTGAAAAATAGAAAAAGACATGAAAAACTAAAGCACTTTCAAATTTTAATTGAAAATATGCGATCATTTAACGATATTCAAACTTTTATAGATGTAGCTAGTTGCGCCAGTATTTCTGAAGCTGCACGGCAAAACGCGCAAACCCCAGCGGCGGTAAGTGCAGCTATTAAGCGCCTAGAAAAAGATTTAGGAAACGTGCTGTTTATTCGCTCTACCCGCAGCTTACGCTTAAGTGTGGCAGGGGAGCAGTTTTTAAGTTACGCCAAAGATTCACTTTCGCTTATTCAACAAGGTGTAGCCGCAGTGCAAACTGTAGTAGGCGAAGTAACAGGAACGCTACAGGTATCGGCCCCGTGCGATTTAGGGCGTAATAAACTAAGTGAATGGCTTAATGAGTTTTTAGCGCAATACCCGCATGTAAAACTTAAACTGCACTTAAGTGACGAAGTAAGCGACATTTACAGCCAATCAATTGATATTGCACTGCGCTTTGGTGTACCAAAAGATTCGCAGTTAATTGCAGCGCCACTTTTTTTAAATAATGCGCGTATTTTAGTGGCCTCTGCTGAGTATGTAGCAAAAAATGGATTGCTTACACATCCCCTTAACTTAACGCAGCACACCACTATTACGTTTATGCGCTTTGGTGAGGTGTTTAAAGAGTGGCGATTTTATAAAAATGGCGCGGTGCAAAAAGTGCAGCTAAATTGCCAACACATAGTAAACGATGGCGAAATGGTTAGGCGCTGGGCGCTAGAGGGCAAAGGCATTGCGTATAAGTCGTACTTGGATGTAATTGATAATTTAGCAAGCGGGGAGCTCGTTCATTTATGCCCACAGTGGCAAAGTGATCCGCTACCGCTTTATATGATGTACGCCGACCGGCGCCAAATGACCCCGGTGATCACCGCATTTAGGGCGTTTATTCAACACAAAATAACCGCGTTAGTGGGGTAGTTTTTAATCTTTATTTTCTGCGCAGCTGTGGCTAGTTAAATCGTTTACCACTAAATCAAGCAGCTGCATAAGCTGTTTAGCTTGCGTAGGGTCTACACTTTCAAACTTACATAATATATTTTTTGGAATATTAGCGGCTTCGTTTTTAAGGGCTTGTCCACTTTGGGTAAGCTGAATTAGGCGTTTACGCTTATCGTTTTCGTCTTTAATAACAGCCAGCAGAGACTTTTCGGCCATTTTTTTGAGTATTTGGGTCATAGCGCCGCCATCAATAGCGGTTTTATCTATTAGCTGCGCTATGGTGATTTCGTCTTGCTCCCACAGCGCCATCATCACTACATACTGCGGATACGTTAAGTTAAGTGCAGCCAAAGGCTCACGGTAAGCGCGAGCAATACTATTTGATGCCATATATAGCCTATGACACAGCTGATTTTTTAATTTTAATTGCTCAAACGACATGCCCAACTCCCAACGCGTTAATACTTTAAACTCAAAAAACATTTTAATTTGCATGCAAAGTATTTGCAATTACTATTTATCTGCACTATTATTTTGTATGCAAAATAAATTAAATTGATAAACTTTGGAGTTCACTATGAATGTATTACAAAACGTTGCCTACACAGCAAAAGCAACTGCAACCGGTGGCCGTGAAGGTGTAGCTAAATCTGACGATGGCCGTTTAGATGTAAAACTATCAACCCCAAAAGGGCTAGGTGGCGACGACGGACAAGGCACTAACCCAGAGCAGTTATTTGCAGCAGGTTATGCAGCGTGTTTTATTGGCGCACTAAAATTTGTAGCCGGTAGCGAAAAAATTGCCCTGCCAAGTGATACACACGTTAATTCTGAAGTATCTATTGGCGCGATTGAAGGCGGTTTTGGCATTGCAGTTAAACTAGCTGTATCACTAGGTGATATGGATAAAGCGGCAGCGCAAGAACTTGTAAATAAAGCACACCAAGTATGCCCATACTCAAACGCTACACGCGGTAACATTGAAGTAGAGCTTTCGGTTATTTAATTAACTAATTAGATAATTTTAAAAGCCCAGTGGTTTTGCCACTGGGCTTTTTTGTGCGCTGCAATTTAGCAGAGTTTCTACGCTTACAAATAAATATACGAAAAATCGTATATTCACTATTCCATATATCCTAGTTTTGTTTTATTGTATGCACACTAACTAAACGAGGATGCTATGGAACAACTCAACCCACTTCAATTTTACAAATGCTTAGCCGACGATACGCGCTTAAAAGCCATGTTATTAATTAGCCATGAGCAAGAGCTATGTGTGTGTGAGCTTGTTGCAGCGCTTGAACTTAGCCAACCTAAAGTGTCGCGCCACTTAGCACAGCTTAGACAATGTGGCTTATTGAGCGACCGTAAGCAAAATCAATGGGTGTACTACAGCATTAATAAAGCCCTGCCACAGTGGGCTCTTAGTGTACTAACACAAACACAAAACGAAAATTCTGCGTTTTATAACGACGATTTAAATCGACTCAATGCAATGGGTAATCGCCCAGAGCGTGCAGCAAGCTGCTGTTAATTAAGCAAATTTATATAACTTTACTAAAGGTATTTATTATGACAATTAAAGTAGGTATTAACGGCTTTGGCCGTATGGGACGTTTAACACTGCGCGCGGCATTAGAGTGGCCAGAAGTAGAATTTATTAAAGTAAACGATGTTGCAGGCGATGCTAAAACACATGCCCATTTATTAGAGTTTGACTCAGTGCACGGGCGTTTAGCGCACAGCGTTACAGCAAACGAAAATAGCTTTAGTGTGGGTAAACACACTATTGCCGTTACCAATAACAAAACCATTAACGACACCGATTGGTCTGATTGCGATGTAGTAATAGAAGCCAGCGGTAAAATGAAAACCACTGAGCTGTTAAATCAATATTTAGCACAAGGTGTTAAGCGCGTTGTTGTAACCGCACCAGTAAAAGAAGACGGCATTTTAAATGTGGTTATGGGTGTTAACGATGATTTATATAACCCAGATGAGCACAAAATTGTTACAGCGGCTTCGTGTACTACTAACTGTTTAGCGCCAATTGTAAAAGTACTACAAGAAAAAGTAGGCATTAAGCACGGCTCAATGACCACGATTCACGATATTACCAATACCCAAACTATTATTGATGCGCCACATAAAGACTTACGTCGTGCTCGTTCGTGCGGTACGAGTTTAATACCCACCACAACAGGTAGTGCAACAGCCATTACGCATATATTCCCTGAGCTTAAAGGTAAGTTAAATGGCCATGCCGTGCGCGTACCTTTAACTAACGCATCAATTACCGACTGTGTATTTGAGCTTGAGCGTGGTGTAACTGCAACTGAGGTGAATGAATGGTTTGCTGACGCGTCTAAAAACGAGCTTGCAGGTGTATTAGGTTACGAAGAAAAACCGCTGGTATCGATTGATTACAAAACCGATCCGCGTAGTAGCATTATTGATGCGCTCTCTACCATGGTTATTAATAATACCCAGCTTAAATTATATGCTTGGTACGATAACGAATGGGGCTACGCTAATCGTACCGCCGAGCTTATGCTTAAAGTTGCTAAAAGCGACTTGGTTTAACCATTTATAAGGTTTAAAGGGCTTTAACCATGTTTGAGCAACTTGCTAATTTACCTACAGCAATAAAACAGTATTTAATTATTACCGGTAATTACTGGGCATTTACCTTAACCGATGGCGCACTGCGTATGCTGGTGGTGCTGCATTTTCATCAGTTAGGGTATGGTGCGTTGGCTATTGCCATGCTGTTTTTGTTTTACGAAATTTTTGGTGTGATCACCAATTTAGTGGGCGGTTGGCTTGGGGCTCATTTAGGCCTTAATAAAACCATGAACTTTGGCTTGGCGCTGCAAATAATGGCGCTTGCCATGTTATGCGCGCCAAGTGAATGGCTTACAGTTGCTTATGTTATGGCGGCGCAAGCACTTAGTGGTATAGCAAAAGATTTAAACAAAATGAGTGCCAAAAGCGCCATTAAACATTTAGTGCCCGAGAGAGAAAGCGGCCAAGGCCAGCTTTACAAATGGGTGGCTATTTTAACGGGCTCTAAAAACGCGTTAAAAGGGGTCGGTTTCTTTTTAGGCGGGTTACTACTTACGGTACTGGGATTTGTTGGGGCTTTAAAAGCACTTATTATACTACTTACTATTGCGTGGATGATTAGCGTTGTATTTTTAAAAGGCGACATGGGTAAAGCTAAAAATAAGCCCAAGTTTAAAGAGCTTTTCTCTAAATCTCGTGCAATAAATTTATTAAGTGCAGCACGACTATGTTTGTTTGCCGCGCGTGATGTGTGGTTTGTAGTGGCTTTACCTATTTATTTAGCCCAGCAGTTTGATTGGAACTTTTGGTGGGTTAGTGGCTTTATGGCACTTTGGGTGATTGGCTATGGCGGCGTGCAATCGCAAGCGCCACGTATTACAGGCACCAATAATTCAAATGTTGATACCGTTAAACATGCGTATTTATGGGTATTGCTGTTAAGTGGTGTAACAGCATTTTTAGCACTACTTATGCAATTAGATGTTGCTGTGCATGCTACGCTAATTATAGGTTTACTTATATTTGGTGGTGTATTTGCAGTTAACTCATCAGTACATAGTTATTTAATTGTCAGCTTTGCTAAAAGCGATGGTGTATCGCTTGATGTTGGCTTTTATTATATGGCCAATGCCATGGGGCGTTTACTGGGCACCGTGCTTTCGGGGTGGGTGTTTCAGGTTTATGGTTTTGTAGCGTGTTTATGGGTGAGCGTAATTTTGCTTATTTTGGCCTCTATAGCCACTGCTTTTTTAGCCAAAAATAAAAGCTAAACGTTTGTATTAGATTTAATTTTCTTAGCGATATTCATAGCTTCATTTCTCAGATCTACTAAACTGTAGCCGTAGTTTAAATTAAAGGGTGAAATGAATGCGGGAATTATCACTAGCAAAAAAATTACTGTGGCTTACAGTCTCAAGTATATTATTAACAGTAATAGTATTGTCGGTTACGTTGTGGTGGCAATTATCGACAAGTAACAAAGATTTAGCTGTTAAATCAGAAGGGTACATTGTTGCCGAGGTTGAGCATAAACTTAATTCAAATGCAGCCGCTTATGGTGAAAAAATAGCAGGCTTTATTAATGAAGCCTATCGCGTACCTTATTCATTAGCCGCTTTATTAGGCGACGCTGCACAAAGTCAAAATTTAGGTCGCGATACGGTTGTGAGCATTAACCGTTCGATGTTAGAGCAAAATACGTTGCTTTCGTCTATATACTCGCAATTTGAGCCAAATGCTTTTGATGGGCAAGATTCGAGCTTTAAGCAAGGGTATAAACACTCAGTAAATGGCGATGGCACCTTAGAGGTATATATTACTCGCGATCAAAATGGCAACATTGAGCAGCAAAAAGTAGCCAACGCTGCCGATAAATATATAACCTCATTAAACGAGTTTGGTATTCGCGAAGCGCATTGGTACTTATGTGCAAAAGACACGTTAAAGCCGTGTATTATGGAACCTTACTTATACGAAATCCCATCGGGTGATTCAGTAATGTTGACCTCGTTAACTGTGCCTATATTAAAATCGGGCCAGTTTATAGGTTTAGCTGGTGCTGATTTAACGCTACCTACCTTTCAAGCAATGACCGAGCAATTGTCTAGCGAGTTATATAACGGGCAAGCAAAAGTAACGCTTTTAAGCGACATAGGTTTAGTGGTGGGCAGTAGCCATTATAAATCTAAATTAGGGCGCCCATTTAAAGAGGCTGTTAGTGCCGCTACTTTTAAAGAAGCCGAAAGATTCAAAGGTCAAAAAGGCATTTTTAAAATGTCGTCAGAGTATTTAGTTAATTACCCTATAAACATTAAACTTGCGAATACTCAGTGGTCTTTACTTATTGAAGTACCTACTAATTTAGCGCTTGAAGGACCTGATGCTTTAGCTAAAGGAATGGATGATACAGCAAGCTACTTAGGTGTGATGATCTTAATTACAGGTGCTGTAATAGCGCTAATCGCATTTATAATTATGAAAATTGTGGTGGGCAGCGTGGTTGCTCCTCTTGAGCAAATTCAACAGCGTGTAGATAACCTAGCCAGCTCTGAGGGCGACTTAACACACACACTCCACGTTGATACTCATGCTGAACTTATTGCTCTTGCTGGTGGATTTAATGCCTTTTTAACTAAATTACGAGGCTTAATTGCAGAACTAAAAGATGTTTCATCGCAAACTAAGCATCAAGGCGAAATAGCGCAGCATATTGCTATTGATACCAAGCACAACGTGCAATCACAATTTCAAGAAATTGAAAGCGTGGTAACCGCCATGAATGAAATGAGCGCTACTGCACTTGAAGTAGCAAGAGCCTCTGAGCAATCAGCTCAACAAGCGGATGAAATAAATGGTTTAGTGGTAAGTAGTGAGTCGAGCTTGTCATCGGCTATGAGCCAAGTTAAAACCATGTCTGAAGAAATAAAAGAAGCTAACCAAGCCGTTGAAAAAGTGGCGTCGCGTAGTAAAGATATTACACAAATTTTAGATGTAATCAGAACGATTTCAGAGCAAACAAACTTACTTGCACTGAATGCAGCCATTGAAGCAGCACGTGCTGGCGAGCATGGCCGAGGTTTTGCGGTTGTTGCCGATGAAGTACGAGCACTTGCTTCTAAAACCCGTTCATCTACCGATGATATTAGTCAACTTATTGATAGCTTATTGTTAGAAGTAGGTAATGCATCTACCGTAATTGAAAAAGGCGTAGTACGCGCTGAAAGCGCAGTAGACGAAACCTCAGTTGCCTTTGATGCTCTGCATAGCGTGGTAGTAAAAGTAGATGAAATTACTAATCAAATTACGCACATTGCCACCGCAGCTGAAGAGCAAAGCTTAGTAACCGAAGAGATAAACCGTAACCTAACGCTTATCTCTGATGCGGCATCGCAGCTTGCTGATTTATCTACCCAAGCGGGCGATAGCAGCGAAGCGCTTAATGCATTGGTAGCGCAACAAGATAGCGAGCTTAATAAGCTTAAAACGTAAAAAAGTAAGATATAAAAAAGCGGCGAATTCAGTGTGAATTAGCCGCTTTTTTGTTGAGACTTTTTAGTTGCGAGTAACTCGAAAAGTTATAGCTTTTTGATCAAGGCAAACATTTGATTGATCATCGGCTGCGCTAATTGCTCAACCCCTGGGCGGTTAAAGTAGCCACGTAGCCCAGTAAATTGCACCTGAAAAAACTGCGCATATTCAAGTGCCGTAAGATTACTACTCAGCTCATTATTTTTAATAGCTTGAGCAAACAAGGTTGTTAGGTAAGCTTCAAACTTTGCCGATAAGTCTAAACTCAGTTCATATAAAGAGGCATCTTTTTCTGCAAATTCACTGTTTGCTTTTACCAACATACAAATAGCACTTGGGCTACAGTCTTTGGTTTTAATTATTACGTTTTCTACAAACGCACGCAAACCACCAACAACAGTGTCAGAACTTGCTAAAAAGCCATCAATTTGGCTTTTCATTTGTACGGTGTAGTCTTTTAAAGACTCACTATATAAGCCTTCTTTAGAGCCAAACGCCGCATAAATACTGCCTGGGCGCATATTAATTGCTTCTTGTAAATCGCGGGTTGAGGTTGCTGTAAACCCCTTTTCCCAAAACAATTGGCTTGCAACGCGAATTACATTCTCGCGTTCAAATTTAACTTTGTTAGCCATTTTAATCTCAACTATTTTGAACGTATGCTCAATTTTAACTTGAACAGTCGCTCAAAATCAAATAGTATGTGTCTCGAAGTTATTTAACCTGAATTCTGGTTAAGAGATTTACTAACATATTTCTTTATGATGATATTAAAGGTTATTTTCTCTAGCCAGAGGTTTTTAGTGAAAACAAGGCGAATTTACGCGTCAATAGCTAGCCTATTGCAAGTAAATTCAACGCAGTTATCGCTGAAAATAGCTGTTAGAGATAGATTTATTATCCAGAGTTCAGGTTACTCAAACACATTAATTTATTGGAGCAGAACATGGCAGAATTTACGTTATATACTCAAGACAACGCACCTGAAGAATCAAAATCGCTTATGGCTGATTCAGTAGCAGCATTTGGCATGGTGCCTAACCTTCACGCGGTAATGGCTGAAGCGCCTACGCTACTTAAAGGCTACCAAGTACTGCACGACTTATTTCAAAAAACATCGTTTAACGCAGAAGAGCTAACAGTTGTATGGCAGTCAATTAACGTTGAGCACGAGTGTCATTACTGTGTACCAGCGCACAGCGCAATTGCCGCTTCAATGAAAGTTGACCAAGATATTGTTGATGCACTAGTAAACAAAACACCACTTGCAGACGCAAAACTTGAAACACTACGTGAAACAACGCTTGCAATGACACGCGATCGCGGCGTAATTAGCGATGAGCAAATTGAGAAGTTTTTTGCAGCAGGTTACGGTAAACAGCAACTACTAGAAATTATTGTTGGTTTATCGCAAAAAGTAATGAGCAATTACACAAACCACCTTGCTGATACACCAGTTGACGAACCATTTAAAAAGTTTGCTAAATAATAGCGGTTTTAAAACACAAAAAGGCAGCCTAGGCTGCCTTTTTGTGTTTTAAATGCAAAGTTATTTAAATTTAACGGTTTTTGTACTGCGAGTATAAATACGCTGCTCGGGCTTAGTCCATTCACCCTTTTTTAAATAAGAGGTTGAGACTACAAATTTATCGTCTTTTAACTCGCTCATCGACTTAACCTTAGTAATCCCATCTTGACTACCTGTCACATCTTCATAGGCTACAAATTGAGTAGGGCTGAGCACTTTCATGGTGCCTTTTGTGTAAAACCCTGCGGTAGTGAAATAGTAAAACACTAATGACTCTTTTTTACTGTCGTAAAAAATCATCGATTCACCACCATATTCGCCTTCATTAATAGAGTGCATGGTATGTATAGCTTTACCATTTAATGCGCGCTCCCATCGGCCAACATCTTGTACTGGTTTGGCACCTTCAGGCACTTTAAAGTCGGCCTGCCAAGTGCCTAAATAAGGCTTAAATACGGCAAGTTCTTTATCAAGGTTGCTGGGCGTATCGGATGCATAGCTGCTAATTGTGTATAAGCATAATACTAAGAATAGCGCTTTAAAATATGTCATAATTTGGCTCTTATTATTTTGGTTTAACAGCTTTTAGTATAGGCGAACATTAATTGATAAAGAAAACATTAATCACGTTCTCACTGCTTTATTTAGCAATAATTTGGCTTGCGTATTTATCTCAGTACTTGCCTATTTACATACCTATTTATATACCAGGTTATATAAGCTCACTGAGCCTAATCACTTTTATAATGTACGCATGGGATAAGCGACAAGCTAAACAATCAACGCATAAAAAAGTTAACCGCACGAGCGAGCGAACACTGCAGTTATTATCATTATTTGGCGGCTGGCCCGGTGCGCTCATTGCACAGCAATGGCTTAGACATAAATCGCAAAAACGGCGTTTTATAGGTGTGTTGTGGTTGTGTATTATTTTAAATATAAGTGGGGCAGGTGGTGTATTGTATTTTTTGATAGGTAGCTAAAATTATGCCTTTAAAACGAGGTTTAAAGGCATAATTCAAAATTCTATTTAGTGTTTAGTTAGCCGCTTCAGTTGCTGCTACTTCATCTAAATTTACAGTTAAAATAGTCTTTTTATCTACAGCAACCCACTTGCGGTAAGTTAGGTAGCCAGGTTTGCTTACTTCAACGTCGTATTCACCTTCTTTAAGCTCAATAGCGTCTTCGTATACAGGCTTTATGTTCATTATGCGTACGCGTGCATCACTAGGGTTAGTGATTACAGTTAATGAAATAGGTGCTACAGCTTCAACAATTTCTTCTTGTACTTGAACTGCTTCTTCTTTTGCCGTTTGCTGCGTTTCGTCTACTGACGATGTAGTAGAACAACCACTTAGTATTAATAGTGCTGCTAGTGCGCTTATCTTTTTCATAGGTACTCCATAAACTCATTTAAATAGTAATAATTACGAAAAATCTTGGAGGAGTTTATGCAAAATGATCGCTCAACTCGTCGTCCTTGACCTTCGTTTGTTAAAACAAAACGTGTGTTAGTTTAGTATATATCGTTATTTTTAGTTATTTGGTGATACTCACCAAATAAAACAGTTGTTTAAAGCATTACATTATCAAGAGACTGAGTAATAGCTTCGCTTCTTTCAACTAGTTGTTCTGCTGTGCGGTACATCTTTCTTTTCATTAATGTATTTGCCATAGTGATGTAGCGTCTAGATAATTCTTGTTTTAAAGAAACCAATAAAGAAAAGTCCTTAGGTAACGCTGCAGACTCAGTATTGATTAACTCTTCAAAGTCTAATAAATCTTTATACTCTTCAATTGTCTCTAGTTTTTGTGTGTATCTGTCAAATCTAGGGCCGTAAAATACAACGGCATCTTCAGTTGGAAAATCAGCTTGCTCACCTAGGTTAATTTTCTTTTGGTAGAGCGTTAAAGCATCTATCGCCGACTCTCTTTTAAGAAGGTTTGCGAAACCAAGTTCATTTTTTTGATTATTAGTGAAAATAGCTTTACCAACATTAAGTAAAGATTTTTGCGTGATCACATCATCTTCTTCAATAGCTTTATCTAAGGCAAGTTTGTAATTATCAAAATGTATTTCAGACGGGCGATAAACGTAGGTACTATCAACTACGCTTAAGTCATTGATTAATTGTGGAATACTATTATTGTCCAGTTCACTATAGCGAGATTGATCAAGTAACAAATCAATACGAGAAGTAATATCTGAAATTATTGATTGGCGTTCTCTTAGAATGCTTTCGAGTTGTACAGATAGCTTTTCTGAATCAGGGTAATACTCTAATGCTTTGCTATAAACATTAATGGTTTCATCAAAATCTTTAAACTTGTTAGTACTTGTATTGATTTGGTTAGCTCTGTAATCAAAACTCTGCAAGATATTAGCTTGATTTGATCTTAATAAACCTTGTTTTAATACCTCGTATTGCGGGGGGATTTCTGCAAGTTTATTTAAAATCTCAGGTCCATTCCAAGACATCCATGTTTCTACTTGTTGGTTTATTGCTTTTGCATTATCTAACTTAGCTTCAAGCTGCTTTATATTGTTTGTATTTGTTAGGTAGTACTGGCCAGCTAAAAGAGCTAACACGACAGTACTGGCAACAAGCGCTATTGCTGGTTTAAAGTTGCTTTGAAGCTTAGCTAAAACGGGCTTTAACGAATCAGTTCTTTTTGCTGCATCTAAAGAAACTGCTTTATTAAGCGTGCCCCACAGCCATAAAGGGCAGTTACTAGGGCGTTTTGCCGATGTATCTTTAGGGAGTGTATCTGCTGCAACACGATTATATGGATGTTTGCTACTTAATAATTCTAGTGCAATACACGCATAAGAAAAAACGTCATCTTTAACAGATGCTGCAGCACCTTTAAGTTGTTCAGGGCTTGCATAGGTTGGTGTATAGCCCCCTACAGTACCTAAGCTTGATTCGCTTTTAACTGCATAGGCATCTTCAATGGTTTTATGTTTTGCAATACCAAAGTCGAGTACCTTAAGGCTACCATTAGAATCGAAAATTATATTTGATGGTTTTAAATCGTTATGAATAACGCCACGAGAGTGAGCATAAATTAATGCATCAGCAAGTTGGTTAAGAATTACATTCGCTTTTTTGAAAGCCATTCCAGAGGGTTTATTGCGCTTGATTATTTGCTCAAGCGTTTCGCCTTCTACTAATTCCATGGTTACATAATGTAAATCGTTATCAGATCCTGCAGAATATACTTTTACAATATTAGGGTGAGAGAGCTGTTGTGTTTTAGTTGTTTCATCTTTAAGAAGTGAAATAGCTTCTTCAGAATGAGAAAACTCTTCTAACAATACTTTAATCGCTACAAAAACTTCAGGACGACTCGCACTTTCTAAAAATAAATCTCTGGCTCGATAAATGTAACACATACCACCTTGGCCAATAAGTTCTTCAACTAAGTAGCGGTCTGATATTTTTTTACCTACAAGGTTTAATTTATTTATTGCTTTTGGCGTGCGAAGATTTGAGTCAAGCGAAGCTATCTGCGTTTTATCATTAGAACTGTTGACACCGCTCATTATAAATCCTTTTATTGTGTATATTAAAATAATCGCAAAGGTGAGTTTTTTATTTTTATCAATTCTCCCTTTGATAAGCGCTGTATTTTTACAAAAATTAGCCAACTTAGCAATGTTTCTATAGCAGAACTTTCGTACAAAACTTTAAAAAATTTAGAGCTTTTATATTAATTATTGAAATATCGTTTAATTGCTATTTGTTTTTATAAACAGCGTAAGTCTACAGGCATTGTTTTGTAACACTTTAAGGTATTTAAAATGAATAATGTGTTGTGAAAATTAATAAATAGTAATTTTTTAAATCGGAACATACAAAATATGTTTTTTAAGCTTTGAAAGGGCTTTTTTAAAGCGGTTTTGATTAATTTAAATTATTTGGATTTATGCTTTTAAAAGGCTGAGTATATTTTTATATATTAATTTCAATGTTGACAATAGTTTCTCTTCTACTTTATCCTAATAAAAATGTAGATTTATGGGACTAACTTATCAAATGGAACTGATACTAAACATCACTAGTTATCATAGACTCTCTCCAGAAATTGAAGCCACTAAAAAAGTAAAAGACTCTCTAATATTTGGCCGTTCAGAAGCATGTGATTGGCACTTTCCTGATCCCGAAAAAATCATTTCTAGTAAGCACGGGCGCATAGTTAAAGAGGGTGATTCTTTTTATGTTTACGATACATCTACAAATGGTACTTTTGTAAATTTTGGCGTAGCTCCATTAGGCCAAGGTAATAAACAACGCTTGTCTGATAGTGACACAATTACTGTGGGTGATTTTCAAGTAGAAGTGAAATTAGCTACCAACGAAAAAGCTCCTGAGACCGATTATGGTAATTTAAGTGCAGCTGCTAGTTTGAGCAAAGAGCCAGAAAGCGCTTATCAGCACCCTACTGAGCGTTTTTCAGAGGCAGAGCAGTATTTTAATGAATCAATAATGGATGAATCTATGCCTGCAGTTTCTATGACTCAGGCCAGTGAAGATAATTCAGCAAACCAAATACCGGAGAACTGGGATGAGCTTGCTCACTTAATGAACCCGGAGGCGGTAACTCAACAAGCACCCGTTGTAAGTAAGCCACAACCAAAACAGCCTGTTAAACAACAAGTTTCAGTTGAGGCCCCCGTACTTGATACACCTGTAAGCAAACCTCAAGCTGTAAAGCCTGTTCATAAGCCAGCTGTGCAAAAGAATCCAATATCACCGAGTGAAGATACTGCGTTAACCGATGCTTTTTTGAACGGGTTAGGGATTAAAGCTGAGTTACAAAATTCGTTAAACTCGCAAGAACTTTGGTTTGAAATGGGCCAAGGGTTAAATTTATTACTCACAGAGTTGATGGAGTCTCTTCGTCAAAGAGCACTTGTGAAAAACCAATTGCGTTTAAACCAAACAATGTTTCAAACCCAACAAAATAACCCAATTAAATTTTCGGCAGATATTGATGATGTTATTCAGAATTTATTCATCAGAAATAGTGCAAGCTTCCTGTCGTCTCGAGAATCAATCAAAGAAAGCTTTGTTGACACTCGAAGACATGAACATGCTTTATTAGCAGGAGCTGATGGCGTATTAAAAGGGATGTTAGAGCAAGTTTCTCCCCAACACATAAATCAACAAATAAATGATAATTCTAACGTATTAAAAATCATCCCTGGTCAAACAGAGGCTAAGTGCTGGAAGCTATACCAAAATTTATATGATGAGTTATCTCATGATGTAAATAGTAAGGGAGCTATGGCATTGTCAGATGATTTCTTAAAAGCATATAACGATAGAATTAAAGAATCGTTCTAGAAAGGAAAGTAGATAATGAACAAGTTTAAGCTCTTTTTAATGAGTTTCAGTTTACTGTTTTTAGCCATGGGTTGTTCAACTGTTAATAAGTTTGTACCTCCTTCTACAGATCTAAAAATCAATGTGTCTAAAAATGTTAATCCGGACACTTCGGATAGGCCTTCGCCGGTAGTAATGAAAATTTTTGAGCTCAGCTCAAGAACAATTTTTGATACGCAGGATTTTTTTAGCCTATACGAAACACCTGAAAAACTATTAGGTCCAGACTTATTAAAAAAAGATGAATTAGAATTACAGCCAAACTCTGTTCAAGAATACAAAATGAGCTTAAACCGCAATACGCGATATGTTGGAGTTGTTGTTGCGTACAGAGATATCGACCAAGCACGATGGAGAGCTGTAATTGAAGTTGACCCTACAGGCTATGACGATATAGATGTAAATGTTGAAGCAATTGCTACATACATGAGAGAGCAATAAAAAAGGATTTGTACAATGAGTGATAACACTCGTGTTGCCTGGACCGAAGGAATGTTCTTAAGGCCGCAACACTTTCAGCAGTCAGATAAGCATTTTTCGCATTTAATAAAGCAAATTTGCAATGGGAATTTAGCAGATCCTTGGGGCATACTTGATATAAGTATTGACACTCAGCTATTAAGCTCAGGCCAATTTGCAATTGAGTCGTTATCAGCTATTACTCCTGATTTGCTACCCATCGATATGCCTCAATCAACCTCTTTACCTGAGCCTTTAGTGGTTGGTAAAGATGTGTATGATGAAATAGTTTATTTAGCAGTTCCTGCACTAAAAGCCAGTGGTATTAATATTTCATCTTTAGATGAAGATATTGTTACGCGTTATAAACTCAATGACTTATCAGTAAGCGATGACTCTTTAGGTGCGCAAGCTCAAGAAATTATTCAAGTAGCTAAGGTATTTAGTAAGCTAGTATTGTCATCAGACGATCACGCTGGCTATATATTATTGCCATTAGCACGCATTGTTGAAGTAAGTAGTGAAGGGCAAATTAAGCTCGATTCAAAGTATATTCCAGCTTCTTTAAAAGTAGGTCAATGTAAGCCATTACTTGGTCTAGTGAGAGAAATTGGCTCAATGATAAAGCAGCGTTCAGAGAGTATCGCTGTTAGATTGTGCCAAGGCTATGCGGGAAGCACATCTGTAGCCGATTTTATTATGCTGCAAACGTTAAATAAGTATGACGCTGTTTTTGAAAACTTATTATCAGTTAATAACCTTCATCCAAATATTCTTTATACACGTTTAATAGAGCTTGCTGGTGAACTTTCTACTTTTAGTACAGTAAACAAAAGAGTACCTAAATTACCTAAGTACGATCATAAAAATTTAGGCCCTGTATTTAGCGAAGTAGTAAACTTTTTATATCAATCTTTAAGTCATGTAATCGAGCAAACTGCGACAGAAATAAAGCTAGAGCAAAGCAAGTTTGGTATTTCTTTTGGTGCACTCAAAGACAAATCGGTACTTAGCTCGGGTCAATTTGTATTGGCTATTAAGGCGAGTGTCCCCCACGAAGAGCTTCGTAAGATACTACCTTCTCAAATTAAAATAGGTAGTGTTGAGACAATCCGAGATTTAGTAAACAATCAAATCCCAGGTATTACAATCAGTAACTTACCAACGGCACCGCGTCAAATTCCTTACCATGCAGGTTTTCATTATTTTGAATTAAATAAACATGGCGAGCATTGGGCAAAACTTCATTCAAGTGGTGGTATTGCTATTCACTTGTCTGGAAATTACCCCGAGTTACAACTAAGCCTGTGGGCAATAAGAACTTAACTTTTAAAAGGAAGAGTTTCAATGGACGAAACCATTATAAAACCACGTCCTGGTCGATTAGGGCGTGATGCCTCAAATAATACTCAAGTAGATAACGATCCAGACAAAACAGTTATGTCTGTTGAGCCTGTTGCAAGCAGTATTCCTAGTAATGCAAAGGTATCTATATTTAAAAACCCGTTAATGGAAGCGGCAACAGACTGTTTTTCATTGGTTATTTCAATCAGAAAATCAGTTGAGATGACAAACTTGGCTGCGTTAAAGCATCGATGTGTTGAGGCTATCAAACGCTTCGAAGTCGAAGTTCGTAATCAAAATCTATCAAAAGATGTAATCAAAAACTCCCGTTATTGCTTATGTGCAATTTTAGATGAGTCTGTTTTAAATTCTAAATGGAGCTCTATGGAATGGGCTGACGAAAGTTTACTTTCAACATTTCATAAAGAGACCTTTGGCGGTGAGTACTTTTATACTTTGCTAGATAATGCATTGTCTCAGCCAGAGCAACACAAAGCCTTTTTAGAGCTTCAGTACCACTGTTTAAACTTAGGTTTTAAAGGTAAGTACAGGTTAGATACTGTAGGTGATAATAAAGTTGAAGAATACCGCTCACAAATGTACCACCTATTAAATCAATTAGATGGGCCAATCAATAATAAGCTTTCTCCTAATTGGAAACAAAGAGTAGCCGCTGGCGTTGAATTAAGAAATCAGGTGCCGCTGTGGGTTATTTTTTCTGTTCTGGGCCTACTTTTACTTACCGTTTATTTATTTATAAATATGAAGCTAAATGATGATGTTACCGCTGTAAATGACAAGCTGGCCATCATTCACCCTCTAGCTGAAGACCAAGCAATAGACAAAAAGGATCAGCAGCTACTTGTATTAGAGCAACTATTACAAACCGAGATTCAAATGGGGATTGTAACGATAAAGAAAAATATCGATAGGATCAGAATCTCAATTAATAGTGAGAGCCTTTTTAATCAAGGTGACTCTAAATTACTACCTTCATTTCAACCTATTTTAGAAAAGCTAGCATTAAGCCTTGAAGGAACCAAAGGGCGTATTTTAATAACCGGCCACACAGATGACACACCAATTAGAACTGATAAATACCCTTCAAATTGGCACCTTTCTTTAGCGCGCGCAACGCAAGTTGCAAACTCTATGGCTAAAAGTACAAACCTCAGTGGACGTTTATGGCCCGAAGGTAAGGGCGCAGCAGAGCCTATTGCCAGTAATTCAGATTCAGCTTCTCGGTCACTTAACCGACGAATTGAAATCGACTTATTATTTTAAGAGGCTGAAATGAGTTTTTCACAAAAAATAAAAAAAGTGACCTACGCACTTACATCTCGTACGGCAATGCTAATTATTGGCTTTTTAGCTTTATCATTACTAATTTGGTTTGGCGGCCCGCTAATCGCAATAGCTGACTATGTACCACTACAAAGTATTGCAGCAAGATTGTTTACTATTATATTGGTTTTATTAGTTTTTTCTGTGTCTAAAATTTATCGTCTTATGCAACAAAGCAAACGAGACGAAAAAATGGCTGATGAGTTAATTGATAGTAATAGCGATACAAATAGCTCCGAAGTAAATGAAGAAATTACTACGCTTAAAACGCGAATGAATGAAGCTATCGATCTTTTAAAAGATGTAAAGCTGTTCAAAGGTAAAAATATTTACCAGCTGCCTTGGTACATAATGATAGGACCGCCAGGGGCTGGCAAAACTACCGTTATTCATAACTCAGGGCTTGATTACCCACTAAAAGATAAGCTGGGTGTTGATTTAGTTCATGGTGTTGGCGGTACTCGTAATTGTGATTGGTGGTTTACCAATAAAGCTGTTTTAATTGACACTGCAGGGCGCTATACAACGCAAAGCAGCCACGCAAAGCATGATTCACGTGCATGGGAAGGCTTTTTAGGATTACTGCGTAAGTACCGTCCTCTTAGGCCGATTAATGGTGTAATGATCAGTATGGGTATTTCTGAGCTTATGAGCCAGACCAAAACTGAGAGAAACCTACATGCTCGTGCTATTAAACAGCGATTACAAGAGTTACAAAGCCAATTAGGCATGACTTTTCCTGTTTACGTTATTTTTTCTAAAGTTGATTTAATCGAAGGCTTTAGAGAGTTTTTTGGCGAATTAACAGAAGAAGAATGTGAGCAGGTTTGGGGCGTAACCTTTGAACTTGATTTAGATAAAGACACGCAAGTAGATGCATTTAATAAAGAATTTCACACATTAATTTCTAAATTAACCGAGATGTTAAATCGTAGATTAATTAATGAAAGAAACGAAGAAATTCGCGCTAAAATATTCGAATTCCCGAGGCAGCTTCGTGTGCTACAAGGTGTAGGAGATGCTTTTTTAAAGGAAATATTCACTCCAAATGCATATGAAGAACTACCAATGTTTCGTGGTGTTTATCTTACAAGTGCAACGCAAGAAGGTACGCCATCAAGCTTTTTAAACGAAGCAAACGCAGGCGAATCTGGATACATTAACCAATCTAAAAGCTTTTTTATAAAGAATGTATTAGAAGGTGTCATTTTTCCAGAGCAAAACTTAGCAAGCACTAACAAACATCATGACAAACAAAATAAATGGCTTCGTGTTGGTAGCATATCGCTTGCATGTATAGCTTTATTTGGCTTTTCAACATCGTGGTACTTTAGTTTTGCTTGGAATAGTAACTTAATTTCAGAGACTGAGGATGCGATTGCAACGTACCAAGAGCTTGATACAGCTTCATTTGATCGTAATAACTTACTAGTACTAAACGACAGATTAAAAGCTCTTAGAAATTTACCTGCAAGCAACCCTGAACTTGTTAATACACAAGAGTCTAAATCAATTGGGTTTAACAAACTAAATGAAATAAAAATGGCTTCCACACAAGCCTACGACCGTTCATTGCAAACGTATTTAGAACCGTTTATTGCAAGTACCTTAATTAAAGAAATGGAAGCTCATCCTGAGCACTTAAGTTATTTATACGAAACACTGAAGTGTTACCTCATGTTGTTTCAGCCTGAATACTTTGAAAGTGAAGATATAACAGTATGGTTTAACGCGTATTTAGAACGTAATTTACCAGGCGATAAAAATATGCAAACCAGAGTAGAGCTGATGGAGCATGTTGCTACATTACTTGAAAACGGTGTTAGCCAAATTGAAATTGATAATCAAGCCGTGCGTGTTGCACGAGCTGAGCTAACTAAGCTACCAATTGCTGAGCGAGCATACCAACGACTTCAAGCCGACTTCTTAGATAGCAGTATCCCGCCATTTAGGCTTACAGACATTATTAGTTTCGAAAGTGCGCAAAAATTTACTTTTAGAAATGACGGTGAGCTTACGCGAAGTATCCCGGGCTTATATACATTTAATGGTTTCCACGGCATTTTTAATGTTGAGAAAAGTAAAATGCTTGGTAATTTAATGGCAAGTAGCTGGGTGTATGGTGAAGAGGCCACGGGTACCTACGATATTTCTAAAGATGAGATTGAGAAGAAACTAGAGCAGCGATATTTTCAAGATTATATCTATTATTGGCAATCATTTATTGATGATTTGAGCCTGAATCAATATAGCTCTCCTGCTGAGGGGGTTAATATTACTGATGCTCTAGCGGGCTCTGAAGCACCTATTAAAAATATTATCACTGCAGTTCAAAAAAATGTGCAGCTAACTAAATTACCCGTATCGGATAATCAAAAGGCTGCAGGTAAAGTTGCAGCAAATGCTGCTGAAATTGCTATGCAAACAAAGGCTAATCGCATCAAACGATTTTTACCTGACGAAGCCCCTAAATTTGACATTAAATTACCGGGTCATCAAGTTGAAGAAGCCTTTGAAGATGTAATAAATATTGATGCTCAACAATTAGATAATATTCAGAAAAATCTAAGAGAGCTAAACGTTTACTTAACCAAACTTGACAGAGGCGATCAGTTAAAGTCGTCAATTAAAGATCAAATTAGCGGTAAAAGTAAGCCAAGCTTTATTCGTCAACTTGAGTTCCAAAGCCGAGACTTACCTTATCCGTTTAATAGTTGGTTGTTAGATATCAGTCGTGATACTAGCAATATTACTAAAAATAGTGCCAACAGACATTTAAACGAGATGTGGAAAAGTAAGGTGTTACGCGAATATAACGCTGCAATTGTTGGCCGTTATCCGTTCTCTCCATACGCAAATAAAGAAGTGAATATGAAAGACTTCACTCGATTCTTCGGCCCTGGTGGCACGATTGATAGCTTTTTCACTAACTATATTGCGCCTAGTGTAGATATGAGCTCAACGCCATGGAAATTTGAAAAAGATATAGGCATTAGCCGAGATACATTAGCGATGTTTGAACTTGCTAATCAAATTCAAACCGTCTTTTTTGATGGCGGTAGTGCAACACCAAGAATTGAGTTTGGTTTAAGGACTGTAGAATTAGATCAATCAGTATCAAAGTTCAGGGTCGAAATTGATGGGCAATCTATGTCATATCGTCATGGGCCAATCAAAATAACTAACTTTGTATGGCCAGGATCATCAGGGCAAAGTAATACTCGGATTGAATTTACTCCTCCAAGTGGTGGTCGTCCCATTAATACAACTTACCAAGGTGAATGGTCGCTATACCGTATGTTAGACGAGTTAAGTGCTAAAAGAGCAAAAACACGTGAAGACTTAGAGTTACATTTTTCACTCATGGGGAACAATGCAAAAGTCGAATTATTGCCTAAATCAATCAGGCATCCATTTTGGAATAAAAGTGTAGAGAAGTTTTCATGTCCGACCCGATTATAAATATTGGTTATCTTGGCAAAGTGCCTAGTTTAGGTGACTTTGTACAAGATAACGTATCGAAAGAGTTTTCAGAGCATTGGGAGCAATGGCTGCAAGCAGCCATTGCAGTGAGTAAAGAGCAGCTAGGTGAGGTATGGCAAGATAATTACTTAACCGGACCAGTATGGCACTTTGCATTATCGCCAAATATTGTTGGTGACAAAGGGGTTATGGGCACGTTGTTTCCGAGTATGGATGCCGTGGGACGACATTATCCTTTTACAGTTGCAAGCACATTAGAGCAAGCACCGATTGATGTTTTAAACTCAGGAGTGTTCTCTTTAGAGTATGAAGATACTGTATTAAAAGTTTTAGATAGTTCTGTCGATTTATTTTCATGGCGTAAAGAAGTTGCTAAATCTTTAAGTGCTATAGCTGGAGTTAAAAAGCAGGTTAGCTTTTCAAACTCTGCAGATAAAAATAAAAGTGCGGAAGCATTTGAGTTTTCAGGTGATGAGTTATCGGGTGAAGTTCTTCAAGATGCTATGCATGCTCTTTTATTAAAAAAACATGGCGATTACAGTGTTTGGTGGACGCATGGCTCTTGCAATATAAAACCAATGGTACTTATAACCCCTGGCTTGCCTGCGGTAAATCAAGTTGCGGCAATGTTAGATGGAAGGTGGAAACACTGGGAATGGAATTTTACACAGGTAAAAAATAGTGATTAGCAAGTTTAGTACAAGTTATGCAATTACCCATCGTGGTGCTGTTAGGCAGCTTAACGAGGATGCGCATGTAGAAATAAACAGCCATAACTTATGGGTTGTCGCAGATGGGATGGGTGGTCACGAGGCTGGTGAAGTTGCCAGCCAACTTGTTGTAGATGTAATAAGAGCAAAGGTTGAAGAGCTTCCACTTGAAAAACTTGAAGTGTCACACATAGTTGAAGCTATTGAAGATGCTAATAGGCAATTAAACGAATACAGTGCCCAATATCTAGGTAGTAAAACCGCGGGAAGTACAGTTACTGCATTATTTTTAAAAAATAATAAGTACTATGTTTTGTGGGTTGGCGATAGCAGAGCTTACATGCTTCGAGATGGTCAACTTAAGCAAATATCAAGAGATCACAGCCAAGTAAATGATTTAATCGATGAAGGGGTTATTTCAATAGAAGAAGCTAAAACGCACCCATTATCAAATGTAATCACAAGAGCTGTGGGTGTAACTGAAGAAGTGAAAGTAGACGTTATTCAAAATGAAGTGAAAACAGGCGATATATTTTTACTTTGTTCAGATGGTCTCACTGGTGAGTTGTCTGATGAGGACATATGTTTGTCATTAGAGCCTAGTAGTATTATTGATTCTGGTATGGCGCTAATGCATTCATCTTTAGTTAGAGGTGCACGAGATAATGTGACCTGTATTTTAATAAAATACGATAAAGGATACATTGGTCATAATTCAGAAACATTCAATATTCAAGATGAAGCTACAATACCTCTTTTTTCTAAATAACTATTTTAAAAAATAAATAGTGTTTTTATTTTTATATTTGAGTTTTTACTTTAATTACATCTATTAATTTATAAGTATATTAAATTTTCAATTGTTTATATAAAGGCAATAATCAAGGTTTAAACTCAATTGTAACTAGGCTTGTAATTTATTATAAAGAATGTAATATGAAATCCGCTCCGCTTTATTGGAGTTTTATGGATAATTATTAGGACGACGGAATGTTTTTATTTGAAGAGTATATTTCCCCTATTTCAGACACCGAAGTTGCAGGTATTGATCCTCGCTCAGATGTGTCTCCTACGTCGACTTATTACGCCTTAAAAGATTTAAGAAACCAGCTTCGAGCAGCAGAAAGAAATGCGTTAGTTGATGAAGAAGGTATTTCCTCACTAGCAAGAGATTGGCTTCCTTTATTAGAGCAATGTAGCAAAGCAATAAAAACACAAAGCAAAGATATTGAATATTTAGCTTGGTTTATCGAAGCCCTTTGTCGAATTCATAGTTTTAAAGGTTTGGCTTTTGGCTTTAAAGTTGCACATAACTTGCTCGATAATTATTTTGACGAACTCTATCCGTCTCTCGATGACGATGATGAAGTGTCAGATAAAGTATCTGCCTTGGTTGGCCTTAATGGTTCAGCAGGGGAAGGTACATTAATAATCCCAATTAAAAGTATCTATCTGACCGACAGTGCCAGTATGGAGTCATATTCTTTTTGGGAGTATCAGCAGGGCTATGATATTTCTCGTTTAACGGATGAGAAAAGAGAAAAAAAGCTTAATTTAGGTGCTGTTGATTATGAGCTTATTGAAAGAAGCGCTGCAGAAACCAGTACTGAATTTTTTGTTACTTTAAAACAAGACATTGAAAACGCGATTGAGCAATTTGCTTTATTAAGCGAAGTAATGGATAGAGTAACGGGTCAGCCCCAGCCAACTTCAAATATAAAACAAGCATTAGAAGTAAGCCTTGCTGCTGTTGAGCATGTTGCAGCAGATAAGCTTGAAGCTGCTGAAAAAGCAAAAGCGGCATTAAATGAAGTGCAAGAAGTGGTTCAAAGTGAGGACGACGAAGGTCAAGGTGTTGCATTACAAGCTGTGAAAGTTAATAACGAAATTAACTCAAGAGAAAGCGCGATTAATAAACTCAAAGAAATCGCTACTTTTTTTAGAAAGACAGAGCCGCACTCACCTATGTCGTACACCATAGAACAAGTAATTCGATGGAGCGAATTGTCGCTGCCTGAATTATTAAATGAATTAATTACAGATAGTGATGCTAGGACGGGGTACTTTAAGTTGTCTGGCATTAAAATCAGCGAAACTGAAACATAAGTAAAAGGAGTTCTCTATGAGTATCCATGATAAATTAAAACGAGTTCGTAAGCCTCGCGTACACATCACTTATGATGTGGAAACTGAAGGCACTGCAGTAAAAAAAGAATTACCATTTGTTGTTGGTGTTATGGGCGACTTCTCTGGTGATAATACTGAAGCATTAAAACCACTTAAAGACAGACGATTTGTGCAAATAGATCGTGAAAACTTTAACGATGTTTTAAAGCGTATGAGCCCTTCATTGAAATTATTAGTTGATAATACGCTTAATGATGATGGTTCTGAATTTGAAGTAAAACTTAACTTTAAATCGATTGACGATTTTGAGCCAGCAGCTGTTGTGAACCAAGTTGAGCCATTACGTAAATTAATGGAAACACGCAACAAGTTACGCGATTTGATGACTAAGATTGACCGTTCAGAAGAATTAGAAAATGTACTTGAAGAAGTGCTAAGCAACACCTCAAGCTTAGATACGATCGCAAAAGAACTTAAAATTGAGGAGACTGAAAAATGAGTACAGAGCAACTAAGTACTGAATTAGAGTCTACCTCAGAAGCAACGTCTTCATTATTAGAGCAAGCAATTGGCGCTACTAAGCAAACAGATGCAAGCCGTGCAGAAGAGCTACTTAAAACACTGACAGAAGAAGCCTTAAAAGGGACTGTTCAGTGGAACAAAAACATGACAGTGACGTTTAATGAAGCAATTCAATTAATCGATCAAAAAATCTCAAAACAGCTAAGTGTAGTAATGCACAGCGAAGAGTTTCAAAAGTTAGAAGGCTCTTGGCGTGGATTGCACCATTTAGTAATGAACTCTGAGACAAGCTCTACACTTAAAATCCGTATGCTAAATATGAAGAAAAAAGAACTTCATAAAGATTTAAGTAAAGCTGTTGAGTTTGACCAAAGCCAAACATTCAAGAAAATTTATGAGTCTGAGTTTGGTACGCCAGGTGGCGAGCCTTACGGTACTATCGTAGGTGACTTTGAGTTTACTAACCATCCTGAAGATGTTGAAACATTAAGCCTAATGTCTAATGTTGCAGCCGCTGGTTTCTGTCCGTTTATTGCCGCTTCATCGCCATCATTATTTGGCTTTGATAACTGGGAAGAGCTAACTAAGCCTCGCGATTTAGAAAAAGTATTCGAATCTTTAGAATACACTAAGTGGCGCTCATTTAGAGACAGTGATGATTCACGTTTTGTATCATTAACTATGCCTCGTTTCTTATCTCGCCTACCTTATGGTGCCGCTTCTAAACCTGTTGAAGAATTCAACTATGAAGAGTTTGAAGTTGAACCAAAAGATGGTCGCTCTGTAAGTACTGATAACAGTGATTACTGTTGGAGTAATGCAGCTTATGCAATGGCAACTAATATGACCAAAGCATTTGCTCAATACGGTTTCTGTACTGCAATACGTGGTGCTGAAGGTGGCGGTAAAGTAGAAGGTCTTCCTACGCATATTTTCACTAGCGATGATGGCGATCCAGATCTTAAATGTCCGACTGAAATTGGCATTACAGACCGTCGCGAAGCTGAATTAAGTAAGTTAGGTTTCTTGCCTCTTTGTCATTATAAAAATACAGATTATGCCGTATTTTTTGGTGGCCAAAGCTGTCAAAAACCACAAATTTATTCTACTCCAGATGCAACTGCTAATGCGGCTATATCTGCACGTCTACCTTACCTTATGGCAACGTCTCGTTTTGCTCATTACTTAAAAGTAATGGCGCGTGATAAAATTGGTAGCTTTATGGAAGCTGAAGACGTTGAGTCTTGGTTAAACCGTTGGATCCTTTCGTATGTAAATGCGACTGAGGGTGGTGGTCAAGATATCAGAGCACGTTATCCTCTAGCTGATGCAAAAGTATCGGTTAAGGAAATTCCAGGTCAACCAGGTGCATACAATGCAGTTGCATGGTTACGACCTTGGCTACAAATGGAAGAGCTTACTTCTTCTTTACGCCTTGTAGCTAAAATTCCAGAGATCGGTTAATAAACTGATCTTTAGCGTTAAGGATAATGCAGTAGAATGAATCACGAAGAGTTTTCATTTATAAATCAAGACTTCGCTTTTGTACAAAAAGCACAGTCTAGAATAAGTGATAATGAGGCTTTACTCGATAGGTTTTTAAACGAAAAAAACCTAGATAAAGCCCTCTTATTATGGCTTGAAGGCTCTTCAGATTCACCTATCTCATGGACTAAAGAATCATTGGGTCCTTATTTACAGCGCGTAATTGTTGAGCTCGATCAGCTCATTTCAGAACAATTAAACCTGATAATTCATAATGATAGATTTCAAAAGTTAGAAGCCAGTTGGCGTAATCTTTGGTGGCTAATACTTCAAAGCGAACAATACGACAAAGAAAATAAAGTAAAAATAAAAGTATTGAACTGCGATTGGGCAACACTTTCTAAAGATGTAAACAAAGCCATTGATTTTGACCAAAGTTTATTTTTTCAGCTGCTTTATCAAAGTGAATTTGATAGCGCAGGTGGCGAGCCATTTGGTGTTGTTATAGGTGATTACGAAATTAGTAACATGTGCTCAGCGGGCACAATTTATAATGACATAGACACAATAAAAGAAATATCTAGAACCGCTGCAGCGGCTTTTTCCCCATTTATTTGCTCCGCTTCTCCTAACTTATTTGGTGCAGATAACTTTTCTGATTTAGGCTATTACGCCGATTTGTTTAATCAGTTTGAACAGCCTGAATACGCTAAATGGCAAAGCTTTAGAGCGATGGAAGAATCTCGTTTTATTGGGCTTACGCTTCCTCATGTATTAGTTAGACCGCCATATAGCAATGATGGTAAACGTCATCAAGATTTTTACTTTAAAGAACAAATTAAAGACCCTGAAAGCGATATGCTTTGGGGCAATGCAGCATATCAATTCGTATCTACCATAATAAGAGCATATTGCGACAGTGGCTGGTTTGGACACATTCGCGGTATTGAGCCTGGTAAAATTTCAAAGGGATTGGTAACTGGGTTGGCTAGAGATAGTTTTGCAAACGACACTTATCAAAAAGAAGCAAAGCCACCACTAAACTTGTTAGTAACAAGCAAATTTGAAAAGCAATTTTCTGAGCTTGGCTTTATCCCAACATCGTCAGTAACCAATACAGAACACATTGTTTTTTATAGTAATGCATCGGTTCAAAAAACTAAAAACTATGAATCAAGCGCCGCTAATATAAATGCGCGCTTATCTTCAATGCTGCAATACATTTTATGTGTATCTCGCTTTGCTCACTATTTAAAGTTATTAGCTCGCGACCGTGTTGGGTCTTACAACACAGCACAAGCTTGTGAGCGAGACTTACAAGCATGGATAAATAATTATACCACTGCTTCAGACTCTGCCTCAGAGCATATAAGAAGTAAGTACCCTTTAAGTAATGCCAGAATAAAAGTCAGTGAAAATAAAGCTAATCCAGGGCATTACTTTTCTGTTTTACAATTACAGCCACATTTTCAATTAGATCAGATGATCTCCAGTATTAAATTAATTACTGAGCTCAGTCCTCATCATAAAATAAAGGAATAGTCATGAAAAAAATACATAGCTTAATTCGCGAGGGGAAACTTACTGATGCATTATCTTGTTGTGCTACAGAGCTTCAAGATGAGCCACTAAATTTTGATATCAGAAGTATTTACGCCGAACTACTTTGCATTAATGGTGAGCTTGAAAAAGCTGATAAACAACTAGATTTTATGGTGCAAAAAAATCCAGAGTTTGCAGTAGGTGCAGTAAATTTAAGACACCTAATTCGTGCTCAGCAATCTCGTGTAGATTTTTATCAAGGTAAAGGCATTCCTAAGTTATTCCATGATGCAAATGAATTAGACACATTATTTTTGAAAATGCATGTGGCTCTGTTAGAAGGTTCAACCGACGAAGCAGCTCAGTTAGCTCAGGAAATGGAATCGATAAGAGTTAGTATAGACGAGGCATCAGCAAGAGATCTCGATGATTGCTTGAACCCATACCTAGAAGTTTTAGGAACTAATGGTGAATTTTATTTAGCTAACTTTAACGAAATTGAATCGTTAAAAATGGAGCCAGTAGAGTCTTTATTAGAAAGCATCTGGTTACGTGTTGAAATTACGATTAAAGATGGCCCATCAGGTACAGCTCATTTGCCACTTGTTTATATTAACTCTGAATCTGAGCTTGAAAAGCTAGGTCAAGTGTCTGACTGGGTAGAGCTAAAAGATGAATTTATTATAGGCAAGGGAATGAAAATGCTGTTTGTTGATGATGAAGCGATCACCATTCCAAATTTAAAAATCAACTCACTTGAAACAGCTTAATTTAAGTTTTAGCAACCATGATAGAGCATAAGCAACAGCTTCAAGCATCCATTATAGATAAGCTCATTGATGATGAGCCAGATTTTCAGGATGCGCCATCACGTACCGAAGGGATCACTATTAGTGAGCTTAGAAAAAACGTGCGCAGAGATATTGAAGCTTTGTTAAATGCCCGAATTCAGTGGCATACGTGGCCAACTCAATATACTGAGCTGGCTACTTCGTGTTTATCTTATGGTTTACCTGACTTTTCGAGTATGTCTGTAAGCTCTCATGAAGGTCGCGCATTACTGTGTGAAACCGTCAGAAAAACAATTTTAAAATTTGAGCCACGGTTTCTTGAAGTGGAAGTGTTCACTGACGAAGAAGTACCTTTAAATAGAGTATTAAATTTAAGAATAAATGCACTTTTATACGCCGATCCTGAGCCAGAGTTTATTAGTTTTGATTCAGAAGTAGAGCCCGTTAACTTGGGTATGAAGATTATTGAGGCATCATTATGAACGATGAGTTATTAAAGTATTACAATCGTGAATTAGCATTTGTGCGTCATTTAGGTAAAGACTTTGCTGAAAAATACCCAAAAGTTGCAGGGCGTTTAAAGTTAAGTGAAGATCATATTGAAGACCCTCATGTATCAAGACTAATTGAGTCTTTTGCATTTTTAACCGCCAATATAAGACAAAAACTCGACGATAGCTTTCCGGAGTTAACGGATGCTTTGCTAGGGCAAATGTTGCCAGATTACCAAGCACCAATTCCATCAATGTCGGTTGTTAAACTTGAAGCCGAAAACTTATCAACGGCGGGCGTAGTAATCCCCAAAGCCAGTGAAGTAGAAACAAACGTTGACTCAATGAAGCAATGTAAATTTCAAACATGTTATGAAACTTACCTTTGGCCCGTTGAAATTACAAATGTGCAATTTGATAATAGCCCATTTGTAGCGCCTAAGCCCCGCTGGCAGGAAAAAGCAAAATCTATTTTTAAAATAGAGTTAACTGGTGAGTATAAAGGGGTCTCGCTTGCAGAAACTGGCCTTGAAAAACTTCGTATTTTTATAAATGGTCAGTGGCATCATACACTTAAAGTGTACGAGCTTCTGTTTAAGCATAGTATTGGTATTGCTATAGATAATGGCGATGAAGGTATTAGGTACCTGTCAAAAAACCAATTAAAAGCCGTAGGTTTTGATTCTAACGAAGCTGTAGTCCCTTATTCGCAGCGCTCATCTGCCGGGTACCGTTTGCTCGTTGAGAATTTTACTTTTCCTGAGAAGTTTAGATTTTTTGAGCTTGAAGGCATTCTCTCATCACTGCCTAAGCAATCGAATAAATGTAGTATTTACATATACCTAGATACTGAATCTGCTGAGCTTGAAAAGCAAGTAGATAAAGATATGTTCTTATTAGGCTGTACCCCAATAATAAACTTATTTGAACAAGAGCTTGAGCCAATAAGACCTGAGATCAGTGAATATGAGTACCAGTTAACACCGCGTTATATGGACTCGGAAATATCAGAAGTAGTTGGTATATCAGAAGTTATTGCATTTGATCATAAAGGCAACAAGCAAATTGTTTCGCCTTTTTATGGTCAAACACATCCTAAATATCATGGGCATGATGATTTGTTTTGGCATATTCGTCGAGAAACTGCTTCGTGGGCTGGCGGTTATGTAGAGTCAGGAACCGAAACATTTTTATCGTTAGTTGATGCTACTTTTGAAAATAGTGCGATGGAGTATGGTGACGGAAACTCTGTACTTACTGTGCGCGCAAATTGTAGTAACCGAAACCTACCGGCAAGTATGCCCTTTGGTGATGACGAACTTGGTTTATTAATGCCTGAGCGCGGCGATGTAATAAAAAAAATTAGATGTTTAACGCCTTTTACTCATGCAGTAAGACCAATATTAGCTGATGCAACACGGTGGCAGTTAGTTAATCATTTAACGCTTGATACGTTTAGTGGTGAAGATGCATGTAATAAGCTTAAAGAAGTTTTACGTTTATACGATTTTAGAGCATCGCCACAAACTAAGGGCATGATAGATAACATTTATAGAGTGATAATCGAGCCCTCAACAGCCCGTGTTATTCAAAAAGGAAAAGTAAGCTTTGCAACAGGCAGCGAAATAGAAATTACATTTGCTAACGATGACTTTTCTGGTAGCGGCATGTTTTTCTTTGCATCAATTCTTGATCACTTTTTTGCTCAATTTGCAGCAATAAATAGTTACACGCGTTTAAGTTTAAGGCTTAAAGAGCAAGAACAAATATATTATCAATGGCCTGCAAGAGTGGGTGATAGTCCATTATTATGATTAAGAAAATAATCTTACAAGCTTCTCAAATTGACTTTTATAAAGCTGTTTTCATAATTGAAAATCAGCTCAAAAAGCATGGCTTAGATTATCGACACGTCGGTTACGACAGTAATCCAAAGCAAGAGTTGATTAAATTTACCGCTACCCAAAAGTTTGGCTATCCAGGTAATGCGATTACTAAACTAGAAGAAACAGGTTTTGAAGACGGTATGCATAAAGTAAGTATGCAGGTTTCTTTTATGGGGTTAACGGGTTGTTCAGGCGCTTTACCCCAGTTTTATAGTGAACTTGTGATGCAGCGTTTACGCTATAAAGATACAACTATGCGTGACTTTTACGACATGTTTAACCATCGCTTGATCTCACTGTATTACCGCGCTTGGAAAAAATATAAGCCTTCGCTTAATCACGTTAACAAAGAAAAAAACAAAGACCCATACACACAAATACTCGGTTTATTAAGTGGTGGCTATAACGAGCACCAACTGCATTTTTCGGGTTTATACAGCCGTAAAATCAGAAATGCCTTTGATTTAAAAAATGTACTTTCGTCATACTTAGGTTGTGATGTATCAATTAAACAAATGGTTGGCCAATGGCACGAACTAAAAGCGCAAGAACAAACCCGTTTAGCCAGCCAAGCATTATATGAAGGCCAGCATGCCCGATTAGGTGTTGATACCATGATTGGAAATAAAGTATGGGATGTCTCTTCTAATATCGAAATCCACATAAAATCAGATGATCCAGATAAAGCAAAACAACTTTTGCCTAAAGGTCCGCTTTTCGAAATCGCGAATAAAATAACAAAAGACTATGTTGGCAATGCCATTAACTTTCGCTTAGTCATTGAATCAAATTTTCAAAATTTAGGCGCCGCTAAACTTTCAAAAAATGAGTGTCAGTTAGGTGCCAATAGCTTCTTATCTGTACAAGATAACAAATTAAAATCTAACCCTACTAAGTTATCGTTTAAGGGATAATTAAAATTAAAAGGAACAAAGTATGTCTTCGATGACACTGAATAAACTAGTTGAAAAACTGAGTCCCGATTGCAGAAAAAGCCTAGAAGGTGCTGTTGCTATATGTAATAGCCGCAGTCATTTTACGGTTGAACTTGAACATTGGCTACTAGCTATGATTGAGCAGCAATTAGATGACGTTAGACTAATTTTTAGCTCGTTCGATATAGATATTGATAAAGTTCAGCAGGATTTAAATCAATCACTAGAGTCGTTTAAAACGGGTAGTGAGTCATCACCTAGTTTGTCAGTGCATGTAACGAGTCTGCTTAAGCAGTCTTGGTTAAGTACCAGCATTGAGTTTACAGATAATCAAATTCGTAGTGCATACGTTATTTATACCCTTACTAAAGACGATACTTTATCAAGTTTAGTTACACGTTGTAGTAAGTTATTTAATAAAATAGAACCAGGTCAATTGCTTCATGCATGGCCTGAAATAGTAGCGCAATCTCAAGAGCGTAACCATTCAGTACAAAACGCATCAACTCAGGCAAATGCTGGCTCTAAAACCCCAAGCTTAGATCAATTCACTGTTGATTTAACAGCCCAAGCACTCGCTGGAAAAATAGACCCTATTCTTGGTCGTGATTTCGAAATACGTCAAATGGTAGATATTTTAACAAGGCGTCGTCAAAACAACCCAATTTTAACGGGGGAAGCCGGTGTAGGTAAAACAGCAGTCGTTGAAGGGCTTGCGTTAAGAATCTCTCAAAAAGACGTACCGGCTGTATTACAAAATGTAAAAATTCACAGCTTAGATTTAGCTCTACTACAAGCTGGTGCGGGTATGAAAGGTGAGTTTGAAAATCGTCTTAAATCACTTATCAATGAAGTAAAGAATGCGGTAAATCCGGTAGTTTTATTTATTGATGAAGCACATACCATGATTGGTAGCGGTGGTGCTGCTGGTCAAAATGACGCGGCCAACCTATTAAAGCCCGCTTTAGCGCGTGGTGAATTACGTACAATAGCGGCAACTACTTGGGCTGAATACAAAAAGTTTTTTGAAAAAGACGCTGCATTAACACGCCGATTCCAAGTTGTAAAAGTTGAAGAGCCAACCCCTGAAAAAGCGGTAGCAATGTTACGCGGCTTAGTGCCGGTAATGGAAAAGCACCACAAGGTATTTATATCTGAACAAGCACTTGAAGGCGCGGTGCATTTATCACATCGTTACATTACTGCAAGGCAGCTACCAGACAAAGCCGTAGCATTACTAGATACAGCGTGTGCACGTGTAGCAATGAGCCAAGCATCAACTCCAAATACTATTGAGCAGCTTGTAAATCGCTTAAGCGAAATAGAAACACAAGTAAAAATGCTTAACAGAGAGCAAAAAACGGGTTTAGATCATTCACAACAACTAGACACATTAAAAGCAGAGCTAATTACAATTGAAGAGCAATTAGCCCCTTTAAATGAACAATTTAGTACTGAAAAAGAAATTGTAACCGAGCTTAATCAAGCTCTAGAGCTTATTAATTCTCAAGACGATGAGTCATCACAAGAGATACTCGATAAGCTAAGACTTAGCAAAGAGAAACTAGCCTCTTTTGAACATAATATGGTTCATTGGCAGGTTAACGAAGAGCTTATAGCGCAAGTTATTTCAGATTGGACAGGCATACCTGTTGGTAAAATGCACGAAGATGAAATTCATGGCATTTTAAATTTAGCACAACAAATGAAGCAACGAGTTGTAGGACAAGACCATGCTCTTGATTTAATAGCGAAAGTTGTTCAAACATCTCGCGCTCAACTAGCTGATGAAAGCCGCCCTAACGGTATATTTATGTTAGCAGGGCCAAGCGGTGTGGGTAAAACAGAAACAGCACTTTCTTTAGCCCAAGAAGTATATGGTAGTGAAGAAAACGTCACTGTAATTAATATGTCTGAATTTAAAGAAGAGCATAAAGTATCTTTACTTCTTGGCTCACCTCCAGGGTATGTAGGTTACGGCGAGGGAGGCATACTAACTGAAGCAGTAAGAAGAAAGCCATACAGTGTTGTACTTTTAGATGAGATGGAAAAAGCACATCCTGGCGTGCAAGATATTTTTTATCAAGTGTTTGATAAAGGTACAATAAAAGACGGTGAAGGCCGCGATATCGACTTTAAAAACACCATTATAATTATGACCTCAAACGTGGGCACAGACACCACAATGAGCTTATTTGAAGACGAAGAAAGTAAACCAAGTATCAAAGGTTTATTAAAGGCACTACAAGATGATTTACTTGCTTCATTTAAACCCGCATTTTTAGGTCGTATTAATGTAATACCTTACATCCCACTAAGTGACGATATTCTTACAGAAATTGCCGCTATTCAAATAAATAAAATAATTAAACGTGTTAAAAAACATTACAATGCCGAGTTAATTTATAATAAAGATGTAATTGAATATATTATTGCTAATTGCCAGAACGCAGGCTCAGGTGCACGTAATATTCACACTATACTGCAAAACAAAGTGCTGCCATTGTTGTCTGAAGTTTTACTTTCTAGCATGATTGACGACAAAGAAATTAATAGTATATCGCTATTAATAAAAGATAATGAATTTGAACTAGAGCTGAATTAAAGGTTAATTAAAGTTAATTTGAAATAACTTGTTATTAAGGTTGTTTCTTTAGTTTGAGGGCATTATAATTTTGGTGCCTGATATCACTACATGGAATTTTTGAGACATTGTCTTCATCTAAGGAAAGGAATCAGAAGGCCTTTTCATTGCTGTATTAAAGATAATGGTTTCAAAGGAATTTTGGTATATACCAAAGTAAAGAATCCAGTATTAATGGATAACATTGTTTAATAAAAAGGAGCATTATCAAATGCAAGCAAATACATATTTAAAATACGGTTCAATCAAAGGCGAAACTACTGCTGAGTCTTTCAAAGATTTAATTACAGTTTTATCTCTTGATTGGAATGTAAGTCGTGAAATTAGCTCAGCTACTGGTACAGCGATGGACCGTGAGTCAAGCTCTACTCGCCTTGGCGACGTAACAATCACTAAACTTCAAGATAAAGCATCTCCGGATCTTTTCAAAGAAGCGACAATCGGTAAAGGTTTACCAGCTGTTTTCCATATCACTAAACAAGGTGATAAGGTTGAAGAAATCATGAAAATCGAACTTACAGATGCAATGATTTCTAGCTACTCAGTATCAGTACAAAACGATCGTCCAATCGAAACAATCACTATCAGCTACACAGAAATGATGATGACTGTTACTCCAACAGACGACAAAAATAACATTACTGCTCCTCTTGTATACGGTTACAGCGGTGTTAAAGGTCAACAAATGTAATATTTGTTACCTTATAATGGCTCTGGGCATTGCTCAGAGCTTTTTTTGATCTTTAGGACGGGAAAAGCAAGGAATGCAAAAAGCAACACAAGATAAAAACGTAATTCAAATTAGCACCCCTGCTGGTAAAGATGCCCTCTATTTAACTCGTTTTGTTGCCCAAGAGGCAATGTCTGATTTGTTTGTTATGTCTGCCAATATGTACACGATTGGAAAACAAATCGCGCACGAAGACTTAGTGGGTAAACCTGTATCTATTAAAGTAAAAAATGCAGATGGCGGTGGTGAGCGTTACTACCACGGCATAGTTAGTCATTTGGTTTCAAATGGCAGTCGAACGGCAGATGTTGACGAGCAAAAAAATTATATAGATTATCAAGCGACGATAGTTCCATTCGCAGCTTCAATGCGCAATCGTAAAAATAGCCGCATTTTTCAAAAGAAAACAATTAAAGAAATATTTGCTGATTTATTTGGCCAACACAATGTTGCCTTTAGCGATAAAACCAGTAAAACCTACCCTAAGTACGAGTATTGTGTTCAGTATCAAGAGTCTGATTTTGATTTTATTCAGCGCTTATTTCAACAAGAAGGTATATTTTACTTTTTTGAACACTCAAACAGTAACCATACGCTTGTTTTAGCTGATGATATTACAGCTTATGAAGTATGTGGCGAAGGCAAAGTTGTATTTTCAACTGGTCATTTAAGTGAATCACACGTATCGCGCTGGCAAGGCGGTTTAAGCATTGCCCCTGGTAGTTTTAAACGTGTTGGTTACGACTTTAAACAGCCATCTCGATACCCTGATGGCGAGCAAGCAAACCCTGAGCTTCCTACTCAATCGGTCTCTGAAATTTTTGAATACACGGGCGAGCAAGAGTGTCACCCGCGCGCAGCTAATTTAGCATCTGTACAGTTAGAGTCATTACAAAGAGATATGAAGCTTTCTAGTGGGCGAAGTGATTGTCGCTCATTTACTGTAGGTAAGTTATTTAGCTTTAAAAAGCATGAAGACCCACGCCTTGAAGGTAAAACATTTGTTATTACCTCTATGATGACCTCAATTACAGTGCCAAACCAATCAGGTTCACAGCAGTCATCGGTAGAGGAAGTTTATTCAAACCACTTTGAATGTGTCCCAAAAGAAATCCCTTACAGAGCACAAATAAATAAGAAGAAGCCTGTAATAAATGGGGTTCAAACGGCAATTGTAACTGGCGACAGCGCTGATGAAATTATGATTGACCAATTTGGCCGTGTAAAAGTGCAGTTTGACTGGGATAGAGAAGGCAAAAAAGATTCTAAAAGTTCGTGTTGGATCCGTGTTGCGCAAAACTGGGCGGGTAAAAAGTGGGGGGCGTTTTTCTTCCCTCGTGTAGGCCAAGAAGTTCTTGTGGACTTTATAAATGGCGACCCAGATCAACCCATAATAAGTGGGGCAGTGTATAACGCTGACTTAATGCCTCCGTACGCATTGCCTGCTGAAAAAACACAAAGCGGTATAAAAACACGTTCTACAAAAGAAGGCGGGGCTGATAACTTTAACGAGCTTAGATTTGAAGATAAAAAAGGCAGTGAGCTGGTTTATCTTCAAGCAGAAAAAGACAAGCAACTTTATGTTAAAAACGATCAAAACGATAAAACAGATCACGACCATAATATTGAAATTGGCAACGATAGAAAAACAGATATTGCTAATAACGACAGCCTTAAAGTTGCTAAAAACCGTATTGCCGAAATGGGCGAAAACGATACTTTAAAAGTAGGAAAAACATTAAATATAGAAGCGGGTGATGAAATAGTTATTAAAACAGGCTCTGCGCAAATTAAAATGAGCAGTAGTGGTAATATAACTATTGAAGGCACTAATATAAATATTAAAGGCAGTAATGTTAAAGTTGATGGCAGTGCTATTACTTTATCTGCCGGAATGATTAAATTAAATTAGTGCATATATGGAAATAATAAATAGCTTTCATTCAGGACTTAGAAACGGCATTAATAATAACGGCTATGTTGTATATTGCCGTTATGGGCTTGCCCATTTAATATGTTTACCAATTAATAGGCCTGATGATCCATTGCTAAATCCTGCATTAACTCACTTAAAAGCAATGAATGGTTATTACGCTAGCCAGTTTTTAAATAATTTACACCCAGTATTAAATAGTGAAGATATTGTGTCGGGATTATACCAATATGCTATGCAAAGCCCTGTTGCACTTTCAGATTACTCTCAAAGTGAGTTAATAGAGTCTTTATCTCTTTTAGTGGCGCACAGTAAGTTATTAATTATCCCTTTATTTGATTAATTTTATTTAAAAAATATAAACAGACAAGGAGTCTTTATGGGTAAGCCCGCAGCTACAATTGGTCACATGCATGTGTGCCCTAAAACAACCGGCACAGTGCCGCATGTAGGTGGCCCTGTAGTTATTGGCTCAACTAATGTGTTAATTGGTGGTATGCCCGCTGCGCGTAAAGGCGACATGATGGTGTGTATTGGCCCGCCAGATAGCATTAAATCGGGTTCTGGCTCAGTTAAAATTAACGGAAAGCCTGCCGCTAGAATGGGTGATGACAGCTCCCATGGTGGTAAAATTGTTGTTGGCAACCCTACAGTATTAATAGGTGGCTAACCTTGCTATCTACATACCTAAGTAATCATAAAGCGCAACTGCTAACAATTAGTGAAGCACAATATTGCCCTTTTACATGCGTAGGTTTTATAAAAACGCTTAAAACAAAGCTATTAGAAGCTTGTTGGTTAACGGCTAAAAAAAATAACGTAACACAAAGATTCAGCCAACCAGATATAGTGCAATTAATCACTTTTTTACAAAGTGACACCAACATTGATACCACAGCACAAGCATGTATTGAGGTTATGGCTAATTTGCCCCAAAACATTAACCTAGCGTTTATTAATGCTTTAATGAATGAGCCCGCCTTACATAACCTAACTAAATTAATTATTTATAAAGTGTTATTACAACAACATAGCTTTAATTTAATCGCTTATATTGATTTAAAAACGCTGGGCTTTGCATTAACCACTAATCAAGAGTCGCTTGAGCATTTACAGCCTGTGTTGGATAAAAATTTTTTAGTCAGCAGCCAAGCAAAAAATACCGATGTAATAAATACGTTTAAACACCTGTGTAATGCTGGGCTTATTAATTCTCCGTTAATGTCGCTTTTTCTACTATCACTAAGTTGGGAACAGGTAAATGTAGTTGGCAACTATGCAAGTAACTCTTTAACGGTTGATCAAACTATGCAGGTTTTACTGCAAAGTAACTTTGCAAAACTTATTCCTTTAGCTAGTACCTCTTTAAATAAAGTTGAAGACCCTAGTGCCATTATTGCTTTAATAAGGCGTTTGCTTGGCGATAAGCTTGATTTATTGGTGAGCTTTGAAACGCAGTTACAAGCGTGGCAGGGCGATGAGCTATCGTGCAGTGAATTTAAGCGTCAGTTACAAGCTAACTGGCCTAAGTTTGAAGGTGAGCTTTCATCTTCGCGCTTAATAGCTGGGAAGGCATTAAATACTAAGTTAAATGCGATAGAAATGTCTGCTATGGATAGCTATAGCCAAGCTGTATTTAATTTATATAGCTACTATCAGCACGCTACTGCTAAAAAGTTAACTGCGGAGGCAGTGCTGTGAGTGCTTTTAATATTAATATGGAGTGTTTTTTAGCGCCATTTTCACAAGACATAGATGAGCTTTTATACGGCGAAAAGCCAATATCAAATGAGTTTAAAGAATGGCAATCGTGGAATGCCTGCATATACGATTGCATATTAAAAGCAAAAGAGTTATTTGCAAAAGTTGAAGACCTACAAGCGCCTTTAGTTTGGCTGCTTCCTGCGCTTGAGTATCAAGGTGAGCTTAAGCAACTTTTGGCAAATAGTTTAAAACAGTTATTTCCACAGCATGTAAGTCATATTTTGTTTTATGGTGCTACGGGCGCTAATGCAATGGTTGAACTTGTACAAAAAAATCAGTGGAAAAAGGTTAACGTACTTGCAGTAGACGCAACATACAAAGCAAATAGTAACAGTGAATATACCTATCAAGGTGTTGGTGGTGCATTTGCAACGGTTACAGCATGTAAAACGGGTTGGATGCAACAAAGCCACGAACTCGCTCCATCTGTAGATTTTATAAAGCATAACCAGTTAAGTGGGATGTTTTCTAACATTGCGCTTAATAGTAAAAAACAAATAGATTTTATATGTGCGCCAGGTAATGGCGTAAACCACGAAAGCGATGTGTGGTTAACTAATTTAGAATTGCTCAGTAGCTTGATTAATGAGCATACACATTATGAATTACCTAATTACAAATTAGGTAAAATTGGTGCGCTTGAAGGACTCGTCAATTTATATCAATTGACCTCAAGCCCGGCTATTGTAAATCACTTTAAAAATGCGTTAGTGATTTCTCAAGAACAATCAAAATACCAGGCCGCAGCATCATACTTATGGATAAGTGAGGAAGTACACAACTAATGCAAAGTAATACAGTTGTTTTACAAGGAACAAGTTACCCCATTTGCCTCGTTGCTGGTACTGCAAAAGCGCCTGCAGGTTACGAAGCTGTTGTAACTAATACCAATGAAAGTGCGAATCAATTAGTTGATCAAGTTAGTGAAACGCTCACAAATGATCCCTCTAAACGTATTGATACTATTAAGCTACTTATAAGTATAGGTATTGGAGCCTCTAAAGCAGACGACCAACGTAAAACTGCTAACTCGCTTATTAAAGCAATTGCTGCAGGGACTATTAGGTGTTTCCGTGAAAAAGTTAAATCTTCTATTCAAGTTAGTGATAATACTAATAGCGGCTCCGCAGGTAAAAATTCTAACAAAAAAACTAAAACAACCGCATCGGGAAAAAGCGCCGCGCAAGCACCTGCAAAAAATACGGGTGGTGCGAGTAATAACACCGCAAGCGAAGAGCCTATTACAAATCAAGAGTGCCGTTCTGATCCGGTATCAATGCTGTCGGGCGAAGAAATTCTTCCGCTTATCGACTTTACCCTAGCAGGCAGTCGCCAATTAGTGTGGCGACGTTTGTATCGCTCATCTCATGCTGATGTGTGCACAACAATGGGTAATGGTTGGCGCCATGACTTTATGGCAAGCCTTACTGAGCATTACTTGCCACCGCCAAAAGTGGGCCCTAAGCAAAAAGGCACCTACTGGTTAGAGTACCAAGATGAGCATGGCGCTAAACATAAATTTGAAAAGGTAAAGCCTGGCCAATCAAGCTATCAGTTAAGTAGTAACCTTGCGCTACATTACCAAATAAATGGTAAGCAAGTACTTGTAACGCCAGATGACCAACACCTTACGTTTAAACCAGGCGAAAGCGCGTGGTTGCTTGAAAAAATAATTAACGAAAAAGGCCAAAGCATCGCGTTTTATTACGATGCAAAAGAGCGCTTACACCGCATAGAAGTAAACAAAGTACGTGGCTGCATTATTAGCTACAACGCACAAGGTTTATTAAGCAAAGTAGCAGCGTACCACACTGACAAAAACAACAAACAACAATTGCTATCGCCATTACTTGCAAGCTATGAGTACGACGAAAACAAAAACCTTGTTCAGTCCACTAATCAGCAAAACGAAACTGAGCGCTACGCCTACAACGCCGCTAATTTATTAACAAAGCGTACCCGAGCCAGTGGCTTTAGCCATCATTTTGAGTGGGATCGCTACTCACCTAGCGCCAAATGTATAAAACAGTGGGGCGATAACAACACCTATACTTACCAGTTTGAATATAACTTAGCGGCTGGTGAAACAACCTGTATAGACTCACGCGGGCACAAAGAGCACTTTGTACATAACGCACAAGGTAAACTGATAAAACATACCGACCCTAACGGCAACGTTTGGCAATATACATACAATGCGCAAGGCCAAAAGCTCAGTGAAATAAAGCCCGATAGCAGCACAACACGCTATAGCTATACACCTTTCGGCCAATTAGAAACAATAACGCAGCCAGATGGTAGCCAAACGCATTTTGCCTACAACCAGCTTGGGCAACGTGTATTAACTACCTTACCTGATGGCCAAACCATTACGCGTAAATACAGTGTGGCTGGCTTATTACAAAGCGAAACCTTTGGCGATGGCCGCACCACTTTATACAGCTACGATAAGCTCGGCCAGTTAACTCAGCATATAAATAAAAATGGCCAAATCACCAAGTTTATTTGGAACGAGCAAGGCGAGTTATTAGCAAAGCATTATAACGATGAGCTAATACGTTACAGCTACGACAGCCTAGGCCGCGTAAATGCCACACTTAATAACGCAGGCTTACTCACCCAATATAAATACAATGAGCACGGCCAGCTTACACAAACAATTGCCTTTGATGAAAACGAGCCTGAAAATAAACAGCATCAATACTTTAGCTACGACGAAGCAGGGCGATTAATTAGTTCGCAAAACAGCAAAGGCGACACCACCGAGCAACACTTTGAAGGGCTAAGCCAACCGCATTGTGTTATTCAGCCCGATGGCAGCGCACTGCATTTAACGTACGACAAAGAGCGCAACTTAACAGCCATCGAGCGAAGCGACGGCCACGTATACCGCATAAGTTACGACGCTAACGAAAACCCAACACAAATAAGCGGGTTTGATGGCACGCTGCAGCAATATAAATACGATGCCTGTAACCGCTTAGCCTCAGTAACGCAAAGCAATAAACGCCATGTAAAAATAGAGCGCGACAGCCTAGGCCGTGTAACTGCGCAGCATGCAAGCCTTGCCAGTGACTCACGTATCATTAATAACGCCAATTACTACAGCTACACAAAGCAAGGTAACATTGCGCGTGCACATAACGCGCAATCAACACTTAAACAACGCTTTGATAAAGGCGGGCGATTATTGTGTGCCGAGCAAGTTAATAACCAGCAACAAGCGCATACCCTAAAATACAGTTACGACGAATACGGCAGAAGACAAACCCTTACGTTGCCAGACTCAACCACGCTTAAATACAGCTACAACCAGTTTGGCCAGCTAAGCGGCATTAATTTACTACAAACCAACAGCAAAGAGGTAGAACTTGCACAGCCGCTTGTAACATTAAGCTACGACAGCCAAGGTAATATTAAAACCCAGCAGCTTGGTAACAGCATTACCCTTACTCAACAGTTTGATGTATTCAACCGTTTAACGCAGCAACAGCTTACACACCCAGCGCAAACATTATTTGATACCTGTACGTACAACTACGACAGCATCAACCAGCTTATTGCTCGTAAAAACGAAGGCGTAATCAGCCAAAATATCAATTTTGAATACAACAGCTTGGGCCAATTAATACAACAAACTTTAGCAAGCTCACGTGCTGATACAACCACACACTACCAGTGGGATAGCTTTGGTAACCCACAAAGTCAGACTGTTCAATCAAACACAAGTAATGCAGACCTTAGAGATACAGGCGAGCAGGGTATAGAACATGATGCAGCCAGTAATGAGCATATAGCCAGCTCTTCTATTGATTTAACACGCGCCACGCATAGTGAATACAATGAGTTAGCGCCAAATAGTAGTGAAAGTAGTAGTAAAAATAGTAGCAACACTGACTCAGTAGCAAACAATGAAAGTATTAACAACACCACAATAAACAGTGCCACCGACGCCGACCG
>NZ_PNCW01000600.1:0-279 GCF_005886985.1 Pseudoalteromonas sp. S3178
GACGATGCTCGTGTTCACTTAACCCTTGGCTTACCTGCTTTTTGCTACGGTAGTGCAAAATTAACCAAAGTGGTGCCACGATGACCATAAAAATAATCAACGGAGCCATCAAAACTTCTGCGTCAAACATAATCTTCTCCTGCCTTCAACCTGGCTGTTATTATTGTAGTTGGTTAGCACCTACCCTGACAGTAGGTGCGGCTATTTTCACTTTTCAGCCATTTTCTTTTTCAGCTGTTCAAGCTCGTCATCAATCTTTTCGTTCTTTTGCAGATCAGC
>NZ_PNCW01000601.1:0-297 GCF_005886985.1 Pseudoalteromonas sp. S3178
GTTTCCAAAGCCAAGGAATTAGGTATCCGTAAAATGATCATTCCAACAGCAGGTAATGCAGGTGGGGCTATGAGTGCTTACTGCGCTAAAGCAGGTATCGAAGCAACGGTAATCATGCCAAAACATACCGCAGAAACTTTGAAAGAAGAATGTCGTTTATACGGAGCCGATCTGATATTGATAGATGGATTAATTGATGCTTGCGGAAAAAAAGCAAGAGAGATTGCTGCTACCACCGGAGCTTTTGATATGTCTACCATGAAAGAACCCTATCGTTTGGAAGGTAAAAAAACGCTC
>NZ_PNCW01000602.1:0-305 GCF_005886985.1 Pseudoalteromonas sp. S3178
AGCGATTTCTCAGAAACGATAACGCTTACAGCGCAACAACAAGATTACGATTTACCTTTAGCCATCTTCGCAAAATCGCTATCAAACATTGATTTTAATTTGCGTCAGGGTCGGTTCGCTGCGAAGAAAAAGCAGCCGCAGTGGTGGCGTGACTGGCGCAGTGGACTAATAGCGGCGAGTGTGGCAGTAGTGAGCTTTATCGCAATTAAAGGCACTCAGCTGTATGTGATAAGTTATCAAGCTAATCAGCTAGAAACCCAAGCGGTCACTATGTATCAACAGGCATTTCCAAATAAAGTAGTACG
>NZ_PNCW01000603.1:0-202 GCF_005886985.1 Pseudoalteromonas sp. S3178
TCATGAGCACACTGACAATAAAAAGCAATAAAAAGGTGGCAAGTGCAGTATTTGAATAACGTAAGTGTTGATGCGATAAGGTCATAATAGTCACCAGGCTATGAGTAGGTTAATTCTCTTATTGCAGATGCTGAGCCAAATAAAAATATCAATTTAATCAGTTGCTTGAATTTTATCTATTTACATTAAAGGTCATTTTGAC
>NZ_PNCW01000604.1:0-271 GCF_005886985.1 Pseudoalteromonas sp. S3178
CGCTGCTTTTTCTTAGCTAAACGTTTGGTTCTGTCTACAACATCACCCACTAGCTGTCCACATGCAGCGTCAATGTCATCGCCACGGGTGCGACGAACGATACACGTCAGTCCTGCAGCTTGTAACACCTTAGAAAATCTATCGATGCGGCTGTTGCTAGAGCGGCCATATTCATTACCCGGGAACGGGTTAAATGGGATTAAGTTAATTTTTGACGGCGTGCCTTTGAGTACTTCGACTAATTCATGGGCATGATCTGTACTGTCATTAA
>NZ_PNCW01000605.1:0-371 GCF_005886985.1 Pseudoalteromonas sp. S3178
AGAGAAATTTTCTATCCGCAATTTGTATGTAGCCCCAATGAGCCTCGAAGAAGCTTATTTATCTCTAATGAATGCTAGGAGCGCTTAACCATGATAAACACAACATCCTTTATACTTGAAAGCAAAACTGAACTCTTGAGCACATTTAGAAGTAAGGGTTTTGTGATCCCAGCCACCCTATTTCCTTGCTTGTTTTATCTTTTCTTCGGCGTGGTGTTCAGTCATCATGACTCCCATAACTATATGTATATCAATTATCTGATATTTGGCATGATAGGACCTGCGCTATTTTCCTTTGGCGTTAACGTCGCCCTTGAAAAGCAAAATGGTTGGCTGATACTCAAGCAGCTCTCTCCCGTTTCTCCCTATCA
>NZ_PNCW01000606.1:0-369 GCF_005886985.1 Pseudoalteromonas sp. S3178
TTCCGGTGAAGTCAGCGCATTTAGATTAAGTGTGGAAAATAAAGAGCTGCAGGAGCCAATATTTTTTGTCGAAGGCGAATTTATGGCGCCAGTGGGGCTGAAGCGGGAACCTGAAGAATGAGCGCTAAAAAAAGCTTAGGCTTTACCTTACTTGAAGTCATGGTTGCGCTAAGTATTTGTGCTGTCGCTGGTATTGCTGCAATGCAAGCAACAAGCGAACATATAAATCATATCAGCTCGCTTGAAGAGCAAACCTATGCGTCGTGGGTGGCAGAAAATCGCTTGGTATTTTTGCGCGCGCAAGGCGATGACTGGCATGGGAAGAATGGTAACAAAGGCGAAGAGGAAATGGCCGGGGTCACTTGGTAT
>NZ_PNCW01000607.1:0-333 GCF_005886985.1 Pseudoalteromonas sp. S3178
AAGGCATATTGCATTGAATTTATTGAAGAAAGAGACATCCTTTAACAAAGGTGTACGCGCTAAGCAGTTAAAAGCCGCTAGAAACGAGAGCTATCTAGAAAAAGTATTGAATAGCAAGTGATTTTTCATGCTCTTGCCCTGGAATAACCCCTTAACAGGTTCATTAAAAAACTTTGCATTGATGCAAATCATAACTCAACCCTGAAAAGCTAATGATAATAACCCTTCACAGGAGAGAGATTATGACTACAATACCCACTAGCAAATATCAACTCACGTTAAACAATGAGCTCACGTTAGTACGGAATAAGTTTTTATTTGAACTGAAGCAAT
>NZ_PNCW01000608.1:0-302 GCF_005886985.1 Pseudoalteromonas sp. S3178
GCTATTTTTATTAGTTTTTTCTGTGCAGCCTTCATTGTTCTTTTCCTCACTTTTTTCTCCATACAGGCCAGAGAGCTTATCTGTATCTTCTAAAATATCTGATAACTTTACTTTACAGATTTCAGCAAACCGAAGCAATGTCCCAAGCTTAAAGGAGCTAGAGCCATTTAAATAGTTATCAAGGGTCCTGTAACCCACACCTAAACGCCGGCTAACCTCTTCTCGGGTCATCCCTTTTTTGCGCTTTAGCCCCCGTATCAGTCGGCCGATACGTTGGCTTACCTCGTATTCTTCTGGCGTCT
>NZ_PNCW01000609.1:0-292 GCF_005886985.1 Pseudoalteromonas sp. S3178
GGCTTTTTGAAAGCGATTTCAGGTTGGGGATGGCAGGAATATTTGATTGGTTCGCAAACACTTACAGCAATGCCCGAAAGTGTGTGCACAAGGCTTCAGTATTACCAATCACTATTTAGTGCAGGCAAGCCAGGAGTGTGTTACTCGGTTATATTGCACACTTACCTAACTAGAGCGATATTTGACCATGGCTTTTTAGGATTGTTATTTATCTTTTTGGCAGTGAATCAGCTACTCAAATTGAGCGATGTTTCACCACGAGCAAGACTTGTCTGTATTAGTATTTTATTTT
>NZ_PNCW01000061.1:0-22781 GCF_005886985.1 Pseudoalteromonas sp. S3178
CTTTATCAGGGTCAGATCAGATAGCTGATAGCTAGCCCTTAACCATCACTCGTAATCTTATCTATCAGCTCAACAAGCACTGCTTCGGCTTTGCTAGTTTCTACTTGGCAAGTACCTGCATTTAAATGGCCGCCACCGCCATATTTAAGGCATAGTTCGCCAACGTTGGTGTTTGAGCTGCGGTTGGTGATTGATTTACCTATGGCAAACACTACGTTTTGTTTTTTAAGGCCCCACATTTTGTGAATCGATATATTGCAATCGGGGTCCATGGCGTAAATTACAAAGCGGTTGGTGGCGTATATGGTTTCTTCTTGTGTTAAATCTAATACCACTAGGTTTTTATGTACCGTTGCACACTGTGTTATTTGTGCTTTTGCTTTTTCGTTATGCTCGTTATACAGCGCAACACGTTCGGCTACGTCTTCCATTTGTAGGATTTCTTCTATGCTTTGATCTTTACAGGCATCAATGAGTTTCATCATTAATTGATAATTTGAAATTTTAAATTCACGGAAGCGGCCAAGGCCTGTGCGTGCATCCATTATAAAGTTCATTAATACCCAATCGGTTGGGTTGAGTATTTCGTCTTTTGAAAACTGTGCGGCATCGCCTTTATCTACTGCGTCCATCATATCAATGCTGATGTTTGGAAACTTTTCAGCGCCGCCGTAATAATCGTAAACAACTCGCGCAGCAGAGGGGGCTTCTGGATCAATTATGTGGTTTTTTATGTCGCTTGCGTTACGTACTGTTTCGCTTAAGTGGTGGTCAAATGCAATATGGCAACCTTCAACGTAGGGCAGGTTAGTGGTGATGTCGTTTGCTGTTATGTCTATTTTTCCATCTTGCATATCTTTTGGGTGCACAAATAAGATGTCGTCAATTAGGTCTAAGTCTTTTAACAGAACGGCGCATACTAAGCCGTCAAAATCGCTGCGGGTGACTAGTCTAAATTTATTATTGGGCATGGCTGTTCCATCTTTTTTAATTGAGTAATCAATTGAGTGTAACAGCAAATATATTTTTTGAGAGATTATACCAATCGAATTAAATATTTAGTTATTCTAGCGTTCTAAATAAAGCGCTAAAGGCGTTATAAATTTCTCAGGTAGAACAACTACATATCGAAATTTATGCCTTGTTTTTACTCTATTTATCTGTCGCTATAAATAACGCATAATTTAACACAATTGGTATTAGCTTAAAAAAACACATAAAAAAGCCAAAACAGATGTTTTGGCTTTTTGTTAGCAAGTATGTATTTGTTTTTTACTATATAAACGTTAAGCGCCTGGGCCACATTCCATACAGCTATTAATAATATCTGGGCCAAATTTTAGTTTGGCGTTTAAATCACGCAGTGCGGTACGTAAGCCTTCTTCTATTACTGGGTGGTAAAATGGCATATCTAACATTTCCGGTACGGTCATTTTATTTTGCACAGCCCATGCAAGTAAGTGGGCTATATGTTCGGCTTGGGGGCCAATAAATTCTGCGCCTAAAAATAAGCCTGTACCTTGCTCTGCATAAACGCGCATGTGGCCTTTATTTTTTAGCATTACTCGGCTGCGGCCTTGGTTTTCAAAGCTTACTTCGCCTACTTCAAAACAACCACATTCACCTAGGCGTTCTGTAATTTGCTTGTAGCTTTCGCCAACCATCGCTATTTGCGGGTCGCTAAATACAGCAGCAATTTTAGCTCTGCGCAGCCCGATACGTACATCTGGGAAGCGTCCTGCATTTTGACCAGCGATAGCGCCTTGGTCTGATGCCTCATGTAGCAACGGGATCATGTTACTGGCATCGCCAGCGATAAATATGTTTGAGTCACCACATTGCATTGTATGCGGATCGGCATGCGGCACACCGCGATCATCAAGCTCTATGCCTGTGTTCTCTAGGCCTAATTTATCTACATTGGGTACTCGGCCTGTGGCTGCAAGTACGTAGTCAAATTGTTCTGTATGCTTAGCACCTTGTTTGTCAGTGTAAGTTAGTTGGGCCTTATCACCCACTTGCATCATGTCAGATACGTTTGAGTCGGTATCTACAAAAAATTCTTCTGCAAAAACAGTGTTTGCGTAGTCTCTTATTACTGGGTCTGTAAGTGGGCCAATTGCGCCGCCTACACCAAATAGTTTTACGTTTACGCCTAGTCGGCTAAGCGCTTGGCCAATTTCAAGGCCTATTACGCCTGGGCCAAATACGGCGACTGATTCTGGTAGGTCGTCCCAATCAAATACATCATCGTTAATAATAAGTTTGTCGCCAAAATTATTAAATACACCAGGGTATGAAGGGCGAGAGCCTGTGGCAATTACAAAGCGTTTTGCTGTAATAATTGTATCGTCGTCTATTTGTACGCGGTTGGCGTCTAGAAACTTAGCGTAACCACGAATTTTATCAACATCTGGTAGTTCATCTACGGCTTCTACTACAAATCCTGCAAAGCGATCTCGTTCACTTTTAACACGCGCCATTACTGCTTTGCCATCAATTTCAGGTTTTGAGCTGTGTACACCAAATGCTGGTGCCATTTCAATTGAGTGAGCGGCCTCAGCTGCGGCAATTAATAATTTACTTGGCATACAACCAACACGTGCGCATGTTGTGCCATATGGGCCTGATTCAATCATTAATACGTTTTGTGTGAACTGTTTAGCGTTACGGTATGCACTTAAACCTGCAGTACCAGCACCTATAACAACAACATCGGTTTGCAATTCTTTCATAGCGTTTTTCCTCTAATAAATAGGGGCGTGTATGCCCCTATTTTTACCTACTTATATTAGGTTTTTTTATTTACTTATTAATTAAGCAAAGAATTTTTCTAAATCGTCTGAGCCGCCAATGTGTTGTCCACCAATAAATATTTGTGGAACAGTATCACGGCCAGTGATTGCTTTAAGGCTAGTTAATGTTGCGCCTGCACCCATTACAACTTCTTCAAATGCGTAGCCTTTTTCAGTAAGAAGCTCTTTTGCTTTTTTACAGAAAGGGCAACCAGGTTTAGTAAATACTGTTACAGGCTCAGGTTTTGCTTGTTTTGGGTTGATGTAGTCAAGCATTGTGTCTGCATCAGATACTTCAAACGGGTCACCTGGTAAATCTGGTTCGATGAACATTTTGTCAATTACGCCATCTTTAACCAGCATAGAGTATCTCCAGCTGCGCTTACCAAAACCTAGGTCGTTCTTGTCTACTAACATGCCCATGCCGTCAGTAAATTCGCCGTTGCCATCTGGTAATAATGTAATGTTTTGCGCTTCTTGGTGCTCAGCCCATGCATTCATTACAAAGGTATCGTTAACTGATAAACATACAATTTCGTCAACGCCGTTTTGCTTAAGTACGCCAGCTAACTCGTTGTAGCGCGGTAAATGCGTTGATGAACATGTTGGTGTAAATGCACCTGGTAGTGAAAATACGACAACTGTTTTACCTTTAAAAATTTCATCTGTAGTTACCGATTTCCATTCGTCGTTTTGACGAGTTGCAAATGTAACGTTTGGGATTGTTTGACCTTCAATATTCTTTAACATAGTTTGTTCCTCTTGATTTGTTGGAGCCATTATGGCGAATAAATAAATATAGTTCCAATCGTTTGTTTGTATTAAACTAATAGGCATAACCTATCAGGTGTAGATGAATATGAACTTAAAAGATTTTGAATACGTTAAAGCAATAGCGCACTACAAGCATTTTCGCAAAGCGGCAGATGCTTGCTTTGTTAGCCAGCCTACATTAAGCGGACAAGTTAAAAAACTTGAGCAGGAGCTAGGTGTAGTATTGTTTGACCGTTCAACAAAGCAAGTAACGTTAACAGCTAAAGGTGAACGTTTGTTGACACAAATAGAAACTATTTTAGAGCAAACACAAATCCTAAAAGAGCTTGCAGCGACCTCAAATGAGCCTCTACAGGGCAAAATTACTATCGGTATTATTCCGACCATTGCCCCATACCTGCTGCCAGCTTTACTTACTTCAATGAAAGAAGCCTTTAAAGACAGTCAATTTGCGTTTACTGAAATGCAAACGGCAACAATTTTAGATGCGCTTGATAACGGTGAACTCGACTTCGCAATACTGGCCGACGTACCGGAACTTAAAAATTACCATACGATTAATTTGTATAAAGAAGATTTTTTAGTCGCTGTTTCTCACGATAACGCGTTATCTAAACATAAAAAAGTGGCTCTAAGTGATCTACAAAATTACAGCCTACTAATGTTAAGTGATGGCCATTGCTTTAAAGATCAAGCCCAAAAGTTTTGTTTTTCGGCTGGGGTTGATGTATCTAATCAGTATCAGGGCAATAGCCTTGAAACGTTATTGGCGTTAGTGGCTATGGATGATGGTATTACATTTGTACCTAAACTTGCTTGTACACAGCGTATAGGGATTGATTACTTGCCAATATTTCCTAATCAACAACGTAATGTAGTGTTTGCATGTAGAAAGCATTACCCGCACTTGTCGGGTGTTGAGCAATTAGGTGAGTGGCTAACTAAGCACCCAAATTTAAAAGCTAAATTGAGTAAAAAGCTTAATTAAGTTATTTAAAGATCTTGGCTGATTATTTCTACCACATCATTAATTTGCACACCTGGTAACGGCTTGTCGTCGATGCTAATTGCAATTGCGCTTTGCTGATAAAGCTGCTCTACACGAATGGTGTTAAGTGTTGTAATAGTGTGGGGCATGGTATTACCTTGGGCGTCGGTTAAGTAGTTATGATGTGCAATGCTTAGCATCTGGCCTTTTTTAAGCCCGTGCGCTTTACCTAGGTTAATCACTATTTTGCTATTCTCCATGTGCATTATTTTGCCTTGAGTTGGCAAACACGCCATAGCTGCTTGAATATCGTAACTTACCGACTGATTTAGTTCGGTTATGCTTTGCCCGTAAGGTGATTGCCAAAACCTATCAGAGTTCACGTCAATAATTGTCGTTTTTTCAAATGGCCAAATAGCTTTAGAGTAATAGCTATTTTGCCAAAGTTGTTCGTATGTTGTGCCATCAAATAATACAAACTCAATGTTGTAACCTCGTTGATAAGCTTCATCTTGCCAAAATGCGTAATCGTTATTTAGTTTATCACTGGTTGATAAATCTGTTATTTGGCTAAGCAATACATATTGAGCGTTACTTCGTGATGCTATTTCTTCTAGTTGCGCATTTGAGTAGTCGTGCTGCTGCGAAAAATATTTATCTACACTAATCGCGTTATTATAATAAGCGATAGGAATAGCACTCATTTTTGATTTTTGCAGTGCGGTAAATATATTTTTGCTAATTGCTTTATTTACGTCAAATATTTGACCCATCATGGCATGCTCGCGATGCACAAGGCGGCTTTGAGTGACCGCTATAAATTTATTAAAGCTATTTTGTGGACATTGCTGTGCTTGAGCAAAAATATCTAAACGTAGGGTAATTGCAAATTTACTGCTGTGGCGGTCTTCGCTTACTAGCTCTATTTTTTGAATTTCTCCATGGCTGCTAATTTTAAGCTGATCTTGCATTAAAACGCCATCTACCAAGGTTTGCACTGAACTTACACGTGCTCCTGAGAATACAAGAGCTTGAGTTATGGCATCTTTAATAGCCGCTGATTTAGCCGCTGCTACATCGCCATTTTGAATTTGTGCATGGCCTGTAGATTCATACCACTGTGCTTTAGTAAAAGCCGAAAACGTTAATAAAGCAGTTGCACTTAAGCCTGCAAATGCCAATGATAAAAACGACTTCATACTCTTACTCCAATTAAACTTTAGCTAGTAAGGTGTTTAGAGCAAGGACTGTACCAATGTTATTTTAACGCGTTGTTTAGCTTATAAATGGCATTAAACGTGCATAGATTGCTGTAATTAGTTTTTTAAGGGCGATGTGCTATGCGAGTAATTTCATTATTAATTACACTTGGGTGTTTAAGCTTAAGTGGCTGTAGCAGTATTTTTGATAAACATGTTGAGTACAAATACGTAGAGCCAAATAATTATCCTGTTTTAAAAGCAGTAGGCTATGCGCCTATAAGTTTGCAAAGTGGTGCTAATTTATCGCAAAAACAGTTAATGGCAATTAAAGCGTCAAAGCTTGAAGCGTACCGTGAACTTACCGAGCAGGTGTACGGGCAAAAAATTACCGCTGGCACCACGGTGGAAGGCTCAATTGCACAAGATGATTATTTACAAAGCCAAGTGCAAGGTATTATTAAAGGCGCTCAAATAATTAAAACCTACGCTGTAGATGATACCTACATTACAGAGCTTGAGCTTAATATGAAGCGCGTACATGATTTGTACATAGGCGAAGTAAAACCTCGTGAGGTTAAAAAGGTAACTTACTACTAAATTACGACCGCTATTAAAAAACTCTTACAAAATATCTCATCCTCTTATATTGAGTGCTATGCTGTTGTTAGGATTAATTTTTAAACAGACTGCGTAGTGCTCAACCGATGTATTTTATTGCCACAAGTAGTATAAATGGCGCTTAAGCCAATTCATATTCGTCCCACGTTTTTTACATGGTGCAAAGCCAATTTGCGCTACCTATTGCTGTTTTTTTTACTTTCTAGTGGTGTTTTTGCAAGCCGCCTGAGTATTCAATTTAATACGTTTATTGAGCTTATGGGGCAAAAGTATGGCCCTGCGCGAGTAGCTGTTGCCCGTAGCTGGCAAAGTATGTTGGTACAAACACAAAATAAGCCAGAGCAACAACAAATACTTATAGTAAACGACTTTTTTGCACGTAACTTACGTTATCAAACCGATATATTACTTTGGAAACAAAACGATTATTGGGCCACCCCATTAGAAACATTAGGCCGAGGCTTGGGAGATTGCGAAGACTACGCAATTGCAAAATACATTAGTTTAAGAGCATTAGGTGTGAGCGACGATAAGTTAAGGCTTATTTACGTAAAAGCGAAGCTAGCGGGTTCAAACAAAACTCAAGCACACATGGTGCTTGGTTATTTTGCTACACCTAACGCTCAACCACTTATTTTAGACAGTTTAATTACAAAGGTTTTACCTGCTGCAAAACGTGTAGATTTAAGCCCTGTTTTTAGCTTTAACAGCCAAGGTTTATGGGCTAATAATTCAACCAAAAGTGTCGCTAGCCCAACAGCAAGGCTTTCTCGCTGGCGTAAAATTTTGGAGCAGACAACCAATGAAGGAGTTATGTGGTAATGGCATCATTTTCCTTATCTAACTATTTTAAAAAGCGCAAAATTACGCTTCGACAAGAGCTTTGGATTGCATTGCTAATTGTTATTTTTGTTGGGTTTGTTAGCAGTGTTTTAATTAGCACTAATTCGGCTAAAAGTTACTTTTCTACTCAGTTGTATTTAAAAAATGTAGATAACGCAAGTTCGCTTGCGTTAATGATTAGCCAGCTAGACAAAGACCCCGTAGAGCTTGAGTTATTGGTATCTGCCACGTTTGATACTGGGCACTACAAACGCATTGAACTTCAAGACCCTAATGGTGAGGTAATAATTAAACGCACTTTTACTGATGAGCTTGAAGCGTCTGCGCCAAACTGGTTTAAATCAATATATGGGTTAAATGTGCAGCCAGGGGTAGGGCAAGTAAATAATGGGTGGCAACAGTTTGGTACGTTATTTATAGAAAGCCATAGTCAGTACGCAGAGCAAGCCCTATGGGAAAGTGCACTTAAGCTGTTTTTTAGCTTTTTAATAGTCGCTTTTTTTGCTTGTATAGTTAGTGCTTACTTTTTAAGTAGAATATTAAAACCATTAGATGATGTGGTTTATCAGGCAAATGCGTTTGGAGAAAAACGCTTTATTAAATCTAAGGTGCCGCGCACATTTGAGTTTGCTCGACTAGTACAGTCAATGAATCAGTTATCAACTCGTTTTAGCCGTATTATTAGAGAAGACAGTAAGCGCTTAGAAGAGCTTAGGTTTAAGTCGCAGCATGACGAATTAACCGGTTTGGCTAATCGTGAATATTTTGGCGCTACGCTTGAGGCGCATTTACAAAAGTCGAAAGATCATGCGCATGGTGCTTTATTTTTATTTAGAATTGTAAACTTAGATCAAATTAGTGAGCAAATTAGCCGGGTCGAAATGGTTAATTTTTTGCGCCGTTTTTCAGATATGCTAATTGGGTTTTTAGAGCTAAACCAAGAGCATTTTTCTGAAAACTACATTGCGCGTATCTCTCATAATGATTTTACGGTTTTATTTAGTGATATAGACGACATAGAGCAATTAAGTGAAAGAGTTAAAACTATGCATCAGGCTTTTATTGAAGAATATAAAAGCGTTAAGTTAGCAATTCCTCATAGCTGTACATACATACTAAAAGAGGATTCGAGGTTTGATGTTTTAAAGCGTGTTGATGAGTTATTAAAATCGGGTAATACCAAGCAGGTGGCTGTTCGTGCTAAAGAAGTCGATAGTAAACAAAAAAGCGAGTTATTTGATGACGCCACAAGTTGGCAAAGTGCAATAGAGTCTGCTTTAGATAACCAGACACTCGAAATAAACTCCCTCCCAGTAATGAGCTTTACAGGGCAGTTAATGCAAAATCAGCTAGGGCTAAGCCTAGAGCTTGGTGGGCAACTGTACCGCGCAAGTTATTACTACCAATGGGCTAACCGTTTAAAGCTATTAGCACGCTTAGATTGGGGGTTAATTAAACAGTTAGTTAGTGAATATAATGTTGAGCCGCCAAACGAACTTATTTCAGTTGAGCTTTCGGCGCAAACTTTATTAGATGATACGGCTATTGCTTCTATATTAACTTACTTATCGGCATTTCCTGAGTTAGCTTCAAAAATTTGCTTTGATATTCGTGAAAGTATTGCGGTTAGCGAAATCGAAATATTTAAAGACTTTTGTGAGCAAGTTAGGTGTATGGGTGCAAAAGTAGCCTTAAAACGGGTAGGGCCTGAGTTTACCAAAATTAAGAAAATTCAAGAGTTTGGCTTGGAAATGATTAAAATAGACAGTGTGTATGGTCACAACATTAGCTACAGCCAAGACAATCAAACCTTTTTACGTGGTGTGTGTACACTCGCACATTCTATTGGTATTAAGGTGGTAGCTCAGGGTGTTACTAGCCAAGATGATTTAGACACCCTTATTAATCTTGGCTTTGATGGAGTTATTAAAGAGTCGTAAAAGTTAATGCCCTTTTACGACTAACATTAATTGAATTCGGTCGCGTACTTTTAGCTTGTTAAATATAGAGCTCATATGCTCCTTGATAGTTCGCTCTGTAATGTTTAATGACTCTGCGGCTTGTTTGTTGGTGGCGCCTGTAACCACAATATCAACTACTTGGCGCTCTCGTTTGGTGAGCGAGTCAAGGTTGCATGAATGCGTATAGTTAAACTGAGTTTGTGATAAAGCACCAACTAGGTTTGACAGCAATTGACCTGGCAGCCAAATACCTCCTGAGCAGGCTGTTTCTAGTACTTGTTCAATAATCACCTTAGCTGCTAATGCCTCTACATAACCTCTTGCGCCAGCCTCTAAGGCTGCTCTGAGTTCGTTAATTTCAAGCTCGTTGGTCATTACTATAACGAGTAAACGCTGTTGCGAATATTTTTTAACAAGTTCGAGCCAATTAGAGGTGCCAGCTAAAATCCAAATAACATTGGATGCTGTTATTCTGTTAGGTTCTTTTGTGCATATTACACAACCTGGAAACGCTGTGTGCCAGTGTTTCGACTCAAACTCAGGTTGTGTAATAAAAATACTTTGACGCATTATTTCTCCATTTATGTAAATGCTTTAACGCTCTGTCATTGCTTGTGATGTTGCTCTAAGAACAGGTTTTAAAAGATACTCAAGTACGGTTTTTTTACCGGTAATAATGTCTACTTGAGTGGTCATCCCTGGGATAATAGTTAGTTCTTTAGAAAAGTTATTTTTGGTGGTTTTTAATTGCACCAAGTAAAACGTATTTTCTCTATCGTCTGTTATGGTGTCTGCGCTGATGTGTAATACTTCTGCCTCTAGGCCACCGTACACAGCAAAGTCGTAGGCGCTAAATTTGATCATAGCTGGCTGCCCAGGGCGTAAAAAAGCAATGTCTTTTGGTGGAATTTTTGCCTCTACAACTAGTTGGTCATCCAGTGGCACTATTTCCATAACGTCACTACCTGGTTGTAAAATACCGCCTACCGTATTTACTAATAAGCGTTGTACTGTGCCTTTTACAGGCGAGCGAATTTCAGTTTGAGTGACTTTATCTGCAAGGCCAGATTCCGTTTCTTTAATCGACTCTAAGCGAAGTAGTGCCTCAGATAACTCATTGTTCCAGCGGTTTATCATCGCAAGCTCAACTTCGGTAACCTTATTCTTAGCTTCATTAATTGCCGAAAGACTTCGGTTTATAACTGCTTTGGTCCGGTTTACTTCGCCAGTAATATCGACTATTTCTCGCTCTAATCTAATAATATCGATATCAGATACTGCACCTGTTCGCAGTAGTGGGCGAGTAACCTGGAGTTCTCTATTGGTGAGCCTTAATGCGTTGGTATGTTGCTGTAGCGCCGCTTTAGCCTCAATATGATCTTGTCGACGTTGTTCAAGCTGACGCTTATGTATTGCCACTTGTTGCTCAAGCTCTTGTCGATTACTTAAGTAAATAGATTGCTCATGTATAACGGCTTCAGGTACGTCTTGAGCTAAACCGTCAGGGAAAATAAGTTCTTCTTTTTTAGTTAATGCTTTTAAGCGTGCAACCTTCGCAGTAAGTGACTGCACTTTTGATTGATTTTCTCTAAAGCTAGAAATAAAACGAGTAGGGTCAATTTTAATAAGTACATCGCCTTCATTAACTATTTGGCCTTCACGTACATTTATTTTTTCTACCATGCCGCCATCGTAGGATTGAACCAACTGTAATTTATTAGAGGGGATAACTCGCCCTTCTCCACGTGCGACTTCATCTAAATTAGCAAATCCAGCCCATACAATAAGGCTTATAAATGCAACGCAAATTAAATAAAGCAGTAACCTTGCACTGGCGGGCTCTTGCTGCATTTTTTCCCATTGGGCATCCACTACCCAGTCTTGTGTATTTGGCGGAGAGAGCCATCCACTAAATAATTTGTTGAATACCGATGGCTTACCTTGCTTTCTTGATTCGATAGCTCTACTTACTGATTCGAAAGAGCGTTGTTCTAGTGGCTTTTTGTCATCACTCATGATGCTTGCTCCACTGTTTTATTATTTAATGCAGCAATTACTTTTTGCTTAGGACCGTCGGCAACTACTTTGCCGTTATCTAAAACTATAATACGGTCAACAAGCTCAAGTAATGATGAGCGGTGAGTCACCACGATTAAGGTTTTTTCTTTAGAATAACCCTTTAAATTGTTAATAATTTTACTTTCACTATTATGATCTAGTGATGAGGTTGGCTCATCTAGTAATAGTATTGGAGGGTCATTAATTATGGCTCTTGCCATACCTACAGCTTGGCGCTGCCCACCTGATAATTGACGACCTTGCTCACCTACTTGTAAATCAAATCCGTCTGGGTGCGAATTAATTAAGTCAAATAATTGGCTTCGCTCACAGGCTTCAATAATTTGCTCGTCTTTAGCGTGCCAAGCACTCATGGTGAGGTTGTCTTTCAAAGTGCCATAAAACAGAGCAACGTTTTGTGGTAGGTAGCCGATATTATGACGAAGCTCAGCTGGGTCAATTTGATGTATATCATTATTGTCCATCAAAATTGATCCTGAACAGGGGTCGTATAGTCCTAAAATAAGCTTTTCTAATGTACTTTTACCTGAGCCATTACGCCCTAAAATGGCGACTTTTTCACCAGCTTTAATTTTAAAACTAACACCGTTAAGCGCATTGTGTGATTCGTCAGAGTATTTAAAACATACATCTTTAAATTCTATATCGCCCTTTAAAATAGGGTGGCTTAACCAATGCTTACCCGGTGGACGCTCGACCTCTTTTTCCATGATTTCGTTCAGTGATTGCATTGCTATTGCGGCATGATGATACTGCGCTAAAACAGCGGCCGACTGACCGATTGGGCCCATAGCACGAGACGATAATAGATAGGCTGCGATTAACCCGCCTTGAGTTAGCTCACCTTCAATAACGAGGTGTACGCCTATTATCATTATTATTACGCCTACGCATTGCTGTATCCATGATGCTGTATTTGATATGGAGCTTGAAACGAGTCGGCTATGTGCATTTACTTGGGCAATGTATATAGTAGATTTTTCCCATGTAGATTGCGTTTTACATTCAGAGTGAAAGCTTTTTACATCTTCTATATTTGTTAGGCTTTCTACTAATACTGCGTTTCGCATTGAGCTTGCTTTCATTGTTTGCTCTGAAAGTGCTTCAAGTTTACGGTGCGCCGCTATAGCATAGGTAAGTAATATAAGCGCGCCTGCAATGATAGGAAGGCTCAGAGGGACGCCAATAATTGCTATAACAATCAGATATAAAACAACAAAGGGGAGGTCTACTAAGGCTACAAGCGTAATAGAACTAAAAAAGTTTCTTACCGCTTCAAAAGATTGTATGTTACTTGCAAAAGACCCCGCTGAAGATGGGCGATTTTCAAGCTTCATGCCTAAAACTCGCTCCATGATCACCGCTGATACTTTTACGTCAATTCTGCTTGCAGCCAGCTCTACAAAGTAGCCGCGTACTAACCTAAGCGCAAAGTCAGCGGTTAAGGCTATTAAAATTCCTATCGCAAGTACCCAAAGAGTTTCGGTGGCATGGTTTGGCACAACGCGGTCATACACGTTCATTACAAATAAAGGCATAGCAACAGAAAGCACGCCAAGCGCAATGGCAGAAATAATCACGTCTTTATAAAGTGATCGACACTCTTTTATTACGCCCCAAAACCATCCATCTTTTGATAGTTTTTCGAGTACCGGCGTGCGTTCGTCAAATGCAAATTCGGGTTGAGCATAAATAACAATATCAGCGCTTGTTTGTGTTAGTTCTTCAACGCTTTGCTCAATAACAGATTCAGTTAGCTCTGGGTAAATAACGCTTACGCGGTTTTTAGTAAAATCGATTTTAGTAACAACACATGCTTGGTTATCTTTTAAAATTAAAATGGCAGGCAGTAGTGCTGTATTTATTTTTTGTAGTGGCTTATTAACTACTTTTGATTTAAAACCAATACGTTTAGCTGCGCGTGCAAACCCTGAAGGAGTAAGGTTCCCATCGCTAAGCGGTAAGCCATTTAAAAGGGCTTCTCTTGAAAAATCTTTATCATGGTGGCGACATAGCACTGCTAAGCAGTCGACTAATTTGCCACCGTGATCAAGTACATCATTTAATTCCATAAACCATCCAATGTTATGAAGAACTACAAGCGGTTGTTACTACTTAACCTAAACCCTACATAAAAGGCTTTTACTCAAGCTTTTAGATAAAGTTTAGGTTATTTACATAACGCTAATTGCCTTTGTGTTTAAACTGGTTGGTATTAACTATCAGTAATAACGGCTTCAATACGTCTGTTTTGTGCATTAGCCCTTACTGATATTTCGTTTACACGTGGTTGATCAATGCCATAACCCAATGACTTAACGCGGTTAGGCTCTATACCAAATTGCTCAATTAACATTTGCGCTACGGCAAAAGCACGTTGTTCAGAGAGTTTTCGGTTATAAATTTTATCGCCATCTAAAGATGCATGACCTTGAATCTCTACCTTTTTATTTGGGTTTTGTTTTAAAAATTCAGCAAGCCTTTCAACCTCTTGTACATACTCAGAGCGAACTGAACTTGAATCTGCTGAAAATGGAATACCGATATCCACAGAGTTAGTTGCCTGCGTGTACAGGGTACAACCTGATAAATCAACGTTTGTACTCAAAGGTGTACTTGGGCAGGTATCTTGCTCGTTTGGCACACCGTCACCGTCGTCATCTAAAAACTCTCCACTCGATGCAGTATTTGTCTCTAGTGGAATATCAAGATAGCGTGGCATTGCCGTTACACTCATATAGGCGTTATCTTGCTTGGCCTTTTTTTGCAAAAAGGCTTTACGGCTAAAAGTTGTGGCTACGTCGTAGGTTGGGCAAATATTTTGTGCATCGTGAACAATAGGGTCGTCGGTCAAATCTTCTATAGATGGATATTGATCTGACATTACGTTAAGCGCAGGTAGAAGTTTCCCCATTTCTTTAAGCATAGTTAAAATAGCCGACTGACGATCGTAAAGCGCAACTATGTATGAACGAGTTGACTGAAATGACTCATTTTCTGCATCAAGTACGTCTAGTAGAGTACGCTGACCTATATCAAACTGGTCTTTGTAAGCTATTTTTACTTTAGTTGAAGATGCTCGGTGCTGATCTAATGCGGGTAGTTTCTGCTCAAGTATAGTTACATTATGGTATGCAATTTGTAAGCTTTGGCGAATATCAATACATGCTTGATCTCGTTGGTATTTAGCAATGTTTATATCTTGGTAAGCTTGTTCTAGGTTGGCGCTATCAAGCCCACCATTATATAAGTTGTAGCTTATGTCTATGCCTACACGGGCTTCTGTTCTGGTTTCGTTTTGGCCAAGCTCATCTCTATCTTGGCTGCCATAACGGGCAGATAAATCTACATTAGGGTGAAACGCGGCTTTTTGCGCTTCGGCATTCGCTTTTTGCGCTTCTATATTATACAAAGACGCATAAAAGGTAGGACTGTTTTTATATGCTATGCTAAGCGCTTGATTGACTGAAATAGGGATATTATCTTCATTCAGATCTGCTTGTTTAATTTCTTGTAACGGAAGCTCACCTACTACTCGTAAATAACGTGCACTTACGTCATGTAAATTTGCATACTCTGTAAGTACATTCGATTGCGCAAGCGACAAACGCCCACTAATTTGCTCTAAATCGGCAGCCCTTGCTACGCCTGCGCTTACACTTTGTTCTATTTGTTGGTATACCGATTCATGCTCTTGTAGATTAGCTTCAGCAAGCTGAACTAGCTCTTTAAATTTTTGTACATCAAGTAATGCTATTGAGGCTTCAAGCGCTGTTTGCTCTGTTTGCGTTATAAGCTCAAAATAGCGAATAAGCTGAATACGCTTAAAGCGATCAACGGTATTAGATGTTCTGAACCCATCGTAAAGCATTTGAGTAACACTTAGCTCTGCTGTGTTTCGATTGTATTCTTCTTCAACTCCATAATTTCTTCTTTCGTAACCTGCGCTGGCAGATACGTCAACACTTGGCAAATAACCAGAACGTGCAGCATCGACTCCATAAATAGAAGATTTAAATGCATGCCACGCTTCTTGAACTTCAGGATTATTCTCTATGGCTTTACTAGAAACATAGGTTAGGGGCATAGCTGATTCGTTTTTAGCTTGCGCGTAACTAGACAGAGCGGCCGTGGCTACGGCTAGCCCAATTAAAATATTTCCATGATGCTTTTTAAAAGTGTTTTTTGTAATCATTTCTTCCTCTTAGATCCTTAAGACTGAAAATACTCCCTTCAATATTTAGTAAAGGAATATCAATTTTGCAAATAATCATTTCGGGTAGCATAAAATAAGTTTTCTACCACTTTTTTGTTGATTATTTTATTTTGGGATTTATCTTCAAAACCTGTACTTGAGTCCAGTACCTAGATTGATTTTGTGTTCTATCTTTAAGTTATTAGAACGTAATTTAAAAAGTTTGAGGGTACCCAAATGGAAGCAAATCAATTATTAGTAACCGATATTCAGGGCTCTGCCGGTGTAGTTTTAGAAGATGGCTCAATTAGGGCTTTAAACGTAGGTGATTTTATTAATGTGGGAGATTTAGTGGTTACGGCTGTTAAGTCTTCGCTACAAATTGATGTACAAGGTGAAACACTTTCTATTCCTGCAAATCAAAAGGTAAAAATAACCCCAGACTTATTAGCAAAAGAAGCCAGAGACTCAAGTGAAACAACTATTTTTGATGAAAGTTTAGATGAGGCCATTGCAAGTTTAGACTTAGGCACTGATCAAGATTCTACAACCGCGGCTAATTCGGATGTAACTGACTTTTTAGATGCCCTAGAGGGTGATGGTGATATTTTAGATAACTTAGAAGCAACAGCCGCTGGTGGCGGTGGCGCTGCTGGTTCTGGCGGTGGTAGCTCGTTTGTGCAACTTACCCGTATATCTGAAAATGTTGACCCAAACAGTGTGGCGTTTGACTCATCACTTGATCAAAGTACTGCAGAGGCATTTAACTTACGTGACACATCAGACGGGGTAGTACCAGATGATAGCACCGCGTCTATATCGCTAAACGAGTTGGGTATAACCAACTCATCTCAACCTACTATTAGCGGTACTAGTGAAAACCTTATCGGCGAGACCGTTAATATTACGGTGACAGATGAAGATGGTAACTCGCAAGTTGTCACTGCAGTTATTGGTCCAGATGGCACATTTGAAATTACGCTTCCAAACCCAATAGCTGATGGCCCAGTTGATGTTGTTGTTGAGGCAGTAGACCCTGATGGTAATGCGTTTAACGATGCTATTTCTATTGAAATTGATACCACAGCACCTGTTATTAATATTGACCCAGTTGCGGACTCTGCATCGCAAACGGTTACGGTAACAGGCTCTGTTGCGGGTTTAAATACCGGTGATAATGTATCTGTAACGCTTACAGATAGCACAGGTACACAGCAAACTGTTATTACACAAGTTGATGCGCAAGGTAATTGGAGTATTACAACCACGTCGCCTTTAGCAGAGGGCGAGTTTAGTGTTAATGCTGTAGCAGTAGATGCCGCTGGTAACCAAGCGATAGACCAAGCTATTGCAAGTGTTGACCTAACAGCGCCTGAAATTAGTGTAACGGTTGCTGGAGAGACGAATAATGCAACGCCTCCACTAATCGGTACAACCAGTGGCGTACCACAAGGCACAGAGGTAACAATAACGGTTACTAACAGCGTAGGAGACGTACAGCTTTTAACTGCTGTTACCGCTGAAGACGGTAGCTGGTCGGTGGATGTTGGAACTGCATTACCTGAGGGCGATTTTACGGTAGATGCGCAAGTAAGTGATAGTGTAGGGAATCAGGCACTAGCAAGTGATGCTGGTATTATAGATTTAACCGCACCTATTGTTGAAATTAATGCCATTGCAGATACACAAGATACAACGCCTGTAATTACAGGTTCTGCTCAAGATGTGCCAGCAGGCTCAGTAATTACGGTTGTTATTACTGATATTAATGGTCAAACCCAAACGCTTTTAACACAAACTAATGATGACGGTAGTTGGTCTGTCAGCGTATCGACTCCTTTAGCGCAAGGTGAGTTTGATGTAAACGCAACGGTTACAGACAATGCGGGTAACCAAGCGCAAGCTATTGAACAAGGTTTAGTTGACCTAACAAGCCCTGAAATCACGGTTACAGCAATTGCTGATACTAACGATGCTACTCCAACTTTTGTTGGGCGTGTTGATGGTGCGCCAGAGGGTTCAGTAATCACTGTTTTAGTAACAGACAGTGACGGTAATTTACAAACATTAACCACAACACTTGAAGCCGATGGCACATGGAGTGTTGAATCACCAAGCGCAATTCCTGGCGGCGACTTTAATGTTACTGCTACGGTTAGCGATCCTGCTGGTAACGAAGCATCAGCACAAACAAGTGGTGAAGTGACCTTTGCGCCTATTTCAATTCAAATTAACTCGATTGCAGATACAAACGATACCACGCCATTTTTAAGTGGTAATACTGGCAACGTACCTGCAGGGACCACCATTACACTAACCATTACAGCAAGTGATGGCAGCACATTTACTCTATTAGCGGTAACTCAAGACGATGGCTCGTGGACTGCGCAAGTTACGCAGCCGCTACCAGAAGGTGATTTTACCGTTGTTGCTGCGGTAATTGACGACTCAGGTAATGAAGCGCAAGCAAGTACAGTAGGTAATGTAGATTTAACAGTAAGTATTAACTTTATAATTGATACAAACGATACCACACCAACAATTAGTGGCTCTACACAAGATGTAGATGCCGGGGCGGTAGTTACCGTTACCTTTACAGGCAGCGATGGCGCAACAGAAACCGTACAAGTAACAACTAATGCAGACGGTAGTTGGTCAATAGAAGCCACTGATGAGCTGGTGGAAGGCCAGTTTACTGTGGTTGCAACGGTTACTGACGCGGCTGGTAATACGGCTTCTGCAAGCGAAGTTGGCGAAATAGATTTAACAGATCCTGCAATTACTATTAATCCTATTGAAGATACAAACGATACAACACCAAGCGTTACCGGCAGTGTAGTGGATGTACCACAAGGTACAGAAATAACACTGGTAATTACCGATAGTAACGGTAATCAACAAACAATTACCGCGGTGACTAATGCTGATGGTAGCTATAGCGCCGATATTGTAAACGAGCTTAGTGAAGGCGATTTTACAGTAACTGCAAGCGTGAGTGATGAAGCGGGTAATAGCAGTACTGCAACTGTTACAGGCACCGTTGATTTAACACCGCCTAGCGTCACCATAGATACTTTAGGCGATAGCAGCGATACAACGCCTGCTATTTCAGGTTCAACCCAAGGGTTATCTGCTGGCAGTGTAGTGACTGTTACTGTTACCGATAGTGCAGGTGCGGAACAACAGTTTGTAACTGCAATAAATGGCGATGGCACATGGAGTATTGATGTGCCACAAGCGCTGGCTGAAGGTGAGTTTACTGTTGTCGCAAATGTGAGTGATAGCGCGGGTAATACCGCACAAGATTCTCAAGCAGGCAATATTGACCTTACGGCTCCAACAATCAGTGTAAATCCATTTACAGATTCTAACGACACTACACCTAGCTTTAGTGGCACAACAAGCGATGTTGAGCCAGGAAGTTTGATCGCCGTATTAGTGACAGATTCAAACGGCGATTCACAAACATTAACTGCAGTTGTTGCACAAGATGGCTCTTGGCTAGTAGGCGCAACGGATGCAATTGCTGAAGGTGAGTTTACTATTACAGCCACGGCAACTGACTCAGCAGGTAATGAAGCATCGGCTTCAACTACAGGCATTATTGATACTGCCGCACCAACGGTTACTGTTGAACCTGTTGGCGATACTAACGATACAACGCCTACAATTTCAGGCACCGCAACAGGTGAGCCAGAAGGCACCGTTGTTACCATTACGGTTACTGATGAAGCGGGTAACCCACAAACCATTACCACTGAAGTACAAGCTGATGGCACCTTTAGTGTGGATGTACCCAATGAATTAAGTGAAGGCGAATTCACCGTTGAAGTATCGGTTACCGATACTGCTGGCAATGAAACCACAGCAACCACGACCGGCGAAGTGGATACGGCTGCGCCATCAGTGATAATCGACCCTGTAGGCGATACTAACGACACCACACCTACAATTTCAGGCACCGCAACGGGTGAGCCAGAGGGCACCGTTGTTACAATTACCGTGACTGATGAAGCGGGTAACCCACAAATTATTACTACCGAAGTGCAAGCCGATGGCACTTTTAGTGTGGATGTGCCTAATGCATTAAGCGAAGGCGAATTTACGGTTGAAGTATCGGTTACCGATACTGCGGGTAATGAAACTACCGCAACCATGACCGGCGAAGTGGATACGGCTGCGCCATCAGTGATAATTGATCCTGTTGGTGATACTAACGACACCACGCCTACAATTTCAGGCACTGCAACGGGCGAGCCAGAAGGCACAGTTGTTACAATTACGGTTACTGATGATGCTGGTAACCTACAAACTATTACCACTGAAGTACAAGCGGATGGCACCTTTAGTGTGGATGTACCCAATGAATTAAGTGAAGGCGAATTTACTGTTGAGGTATCGGTTACCGATACTGCGGGTAATGAAACCACAGCAACCACAACCGGCGAAGTTGATACCACGGCGCCAATAGTAACTATTAACGCGTTAGGTGATACGAGTGATACAACACCTACTATTTCAGGTACGGTTAGCGGTGAGCCTGCTGGTTCAATTATTACTTTAACTGTGACTGATGCTAATGGTGCTGTTCAAACTATTACGGCACAAGTAATTGCAGATGGAAGTTGGACAGTTGAAGTGCCTGTGGCTTTAGCTGAAGGGAGCTACTCTGTAGATGCAAGTATTAGTGATAGCGCTGGTAATGAAGGCACTGCAAATGCTTCAGGTACAATTGATACAAGCGCGTTGACTATTACTATTGATGTTATTGGTGAAACTAACGACCAAACACCTCAAATAAATGGTGATACTTTTAATGCACAAGCCGGCTCGTCGGTTGAAGTTCAGATCACTGACTCAGCGGGTGCAGTAATTACTTTAATCACAACTGTTGATGAAAACGGGCTATGGAGCGTTACTCCGCCTGCCGATTTGGCTGAGGGCACCATTTTAATTAGTGCAACAGTAACAGACCTAGGCGGTGGAAGCGCAAATGCAGAGCTTGATGCTGTAATTGATATTACGCCTCCAACCATACAAGTAAATGAACTAGAAACAAGTAATGATACAACACCGGTTATTTCTGGTAACACAACAGGCGTAGTATTAGGCACAGTTATAAATTTAACAGTTACTGACTCTCAAGGAGTTGTCCGCTCATTTAGCGCAACAACAGATGCCGAAGGTAATTGGAGTGTTGAGCTTTCTCAAGAGCTGGCCTCGGGAGATTACTCTGTAGAAGCTGAAGTGTCTGATGCTGCAGGAAATAGCGCTTCAACTACGGCTACCGGTAACATAGATACATCAGGACCGAGCTTAACCGTTGACTTTGAAGCTGTAACCAACGACTCAACGCCTACTATTTCAGGTACTAGTGATGCAGACGTTGGTACCAGTATCACGGTTGTTATTACAGATGAAAATGGGGTAGAACAAACACTTACCACCACAGTAGATGCAAATGGTAACTGGGAAGTAACGCCGCAAACAGATTTAAATGAAGGTGATAACACCATAGAAGTAAGTGTGTCTGATGAAGCCGGTAATACAACAACAGTTACAGATACAATTACGTTAGACACGCAAGCACCCACATTAACCATGCAAACCGTGGGCGATGTAAACGACCTAACACCGACCTTGCAAGGCACCAGTAACGAAATTGGCGGCACGGTCACACTCACCGTCACCGACAGCAACGGCGCTGTACAAACCATTACCACCACTGTTGGCAGTGATGGCCACTGGGACATTGAAATTCCAGGTGCGCTTGCACAAGGTGACTTTACTGTCACCGCCAGTATTACCGACGCCGCAGGCAATGACACCACCGCAAACAGCAGCGGTAATGTAGATACCATCACCCCGATTGTGAGCGTGGATGCACTGGGCCTTGGCAACGACAGCACGCCAGTTATTAGTGGTACCTCAACAGAGCCTGAAGGCACCGTTGTAAACATTGTCATCACCGACAGTAATGGCGATGAAACACCCATTACCGCCACGGTCGATGCCAACGGCAACTGGCAAGCGACTAGCCCTGAATTACCTGAGGGCAGCTACAGTGTGCAAGCCAGCATTACCGATGCGGCAGGCAATACCGGCGGCGCCGTTCAATCAGGCACCCTTGATACCTTAGCACCGACATTGACACTGGATACCGTGGGCGCAACCAACGACAGCACGCCAACAATTAGCGGGACATCGAACGCGCCAGCAGGCACGGTTATAACGATTAACGTCACGGATGCAGAGAATACAGAAACGTTCACCGCGACAGTGCAAGCCGATGGTAGCTGGTCAGCAGATGTACCGAACGCACTGACTGATGGTGAGCTCATCATTGAAGCCAGCGTGAGCGATAGCGCAGGTAATACCACTACATTAAGTGAAACCGCAACACTCAACACCACTGCACCAAGCATTAGCATTAATGCCTTGGTTGATACCAACGACACCACGCCAACCATTAATGGTACAAGCGATGCAGCAGATGGCACTACCATCAGCTTAACGTTTGAAGACAGTGCAGGGAATATTACGACTGTTGATACAACCGTCATCGGTGGCGTATGGAGCGTTGATGCCCCAGCTGATTTAGCCGAAGGCGAATATACTGTCACCGCAGAGGTAGACGATGGCCTAGGTAATATCGGCAGCGCCACCGAGACTGGGCAGATAGACCTTACTGGCCCGAGCCTTGTTATTACCGACAACGGTGTAGGCAACGACACCACGCCAACGATTGCAGGCACAAGCGATGCGCCACAAGGCAGTGAAGTCACTATTGTTGTCACCGACAGCAACGGTACAGCGCAAACAATGAGCGCCACCGTACTTGCTAATGGTACGTGGTCAATCCCTGTACCGGTAGCACTTGCAGAAGGTGCATACACTATTAGCGCGAGTATTGAAGATGTGGCAGGCAACGACACCACGGCCACAGGCACTGGTGAAATAGATACCATTGCACCAACGCTTGAGTTAACCAGCCCAGGCTCTAGTAATGACATCACCCCGACACTCAATGGAACAAGTGATGCGGTTGAAGGCACCGTTATTAACTTCACGGTTGTGGACGATCAAGGCAATACACAAACCTTTACCACCACGGTTGATGCTGATGGCAACTTCTCTGTGGAAGTACCGACTGCATTGGCTGAAGGGCCGTACAGCATCGAAGCAAGTATTAGCGATGTCGCAGGTAACATCACCGATATTACTGGCAGCGGTAACATTGATACCACCGCGCCAAGTGTAAGTGTTGATGCGCCAGTACTCACCAACGACAGCACACCCACAGTGACAGGCACCAGTGATGCACCA
>NZ_PNCW01000610.1:0-202 GCF_005886985.1 Pseudoalteromonas sp. S3178
CTCTTGGTATAGGCAGCAAATTAATCGTAAACAATATGTCATGATTGGGTATTCCGACTCGGCAAAAGATGCGGAAATGATGGCCGCTGGTTGGGCGCAGTACAGTGCAATGGAAAAATTAATTGGTTTATGTGAAAGCCAAGACATTGAACTCATTTTATTTCATGGCCGAGGTGGAACGATTGGTCGCGGCGGAGCACCA
>NZ_PNCW01000611.1:0-327 GCF_005886985.1 Pseudoalteromonas sp. S3178
AACTCGTATAAAACACAATGTTTTGCACTGTCTAGTTTACAAAATAGTTCAGCATGCGGTTTGAGTTGCTTTTCTACAGATGTCACGCCACCTTTATTGTGCCCAACGACGAGCAATCGAGTTTTGCTGGTTGCAATCGCCCTAATATTATCGAGCATCATCATCGCTTCAGGTTTTGATTTTGGATAAAAGTAGATGATGAGGTCTAAATCGTCTATCGCAGGTAAACTATGATCAACCGAGCTTAAAACCCCTGAGTATTGCTCAGCAGCTTGATGATCTGCAATGTTATAACTAAATGCGTGAACATCTCCGTTTGGGTTTAAC
>NZ_PNCW01000612.1:0-354 GCF_005886985.1 Pseudoalteromonas sp. S3178
CCACCTGAGAACTCTAAGACTAATAAACCAATTCGGCGTCCGATCACAAAAAAGATGCAAGAAATCTTGGATTCGCTTGCACTAGTCTACGGTAAAAAAGGTTACATTTGTCCTGGCAGCAGTCCTCGAAAAGCGATAACGACGCATGCAGTAAATCGGTTTTGCGCAAGAATATGGGGTTATCTTCATGAAGAGCATAAAACAGCCAAGTTTGTGCCTCATGACGCGCGCCGATCTATAAGTACATTGTTAAGTGAATTAGATATACCTCCTTATGTCACAGAAAAAATGCTTGGGCATGCTAGGCGAGGGGTTATGGCAGTGTACAACAAACATGACTATATAAAAGCGCAA
>NZ_PNCW01000613.1:0-279 GCF_005886985.1 Pseudoalteromonas sp. S3178
CTTTAGTTTATTGATACTGTGATCGTATAAAACAAACATGCAAAGAAATAAACGCCTCTTACTTGGGATCAGCGGTGGTATCGCTGCTTACAAATGCGCAGAACTTGTTCGCCGCCTAAAAGAACAGCAAATAGATGTCAAAGTGGTGATGACTGAGTCTGCCAAGCACTTTATCACGCCACTGACAATGCAGGCGGTCTCTGGTGAAATCGTTTCTGACTCTTTGCTTGACCCACAAGCAGAAGCATCAATGGGCCATATCGAATTTGCAAAATGGGC
>NZ_PNCW01000614.1:0-281 GCF_005886985.1 Pseudoalteromonas sp. S3178
TCGATCCCTGTAATGCCCGTTAACGTCCAACCTTCACCTCTCTCTGGGCAGTAAACCTTTGTCGTTGGGGGGATAACGGTGAATTCTTGACTCATATTCATTCTCCAAAAATGCTAAATTATAAAGCAATACAAGCGATCATAATATTGAAGGTGTATTTGCTGCGATAAGTGCTACCATTGCGGCAGATACTTAGACCTGAGCATTTTATGGAATTTGAAACACCAAGGCTAGTCATCAGGCCCATAAGGCACAAAGATAATCCGCAGTTATTAGCGCTA
>NZ_PNCW01000615.1:0-273 GCF_005886985.1 Pseudoalteromonas sp. S3178
GGTCATTTTAACTTGCTGAACAAATTTAAGAAACAGCATCCTGATGTTAAAACCTTGATCTCAGTCGGCGGTTGGGCGGAAACTGGTGGCTACTTCGACGAAACAGGTAAGCGAATTGCCAGCGGCGGTTTCTATACGATGACGACCAATGCAGATGGCAGCGTGAATCACGCGGGTATTGATGCGTTTGTAGCAAGTTCAGCTGAATTTATCCGTAAATACAACTTTGATGGTGTCGATATTGACTATGAATACCCATCTTCTATGAATGAC
>NZ_PNCW01000616.1:0-335 GCF_005886985.1 Pseudoalteromonas sp. S3178
GTGTGACGAATTTCCTAAAAAAGGAGTCGCGGTTAGCGCAATAGGCAATCCTCAGCGCTTTGAAAAATCGTTGCAAGAAGAAGGTGTTGATATCATCGATACTGCACACTTTCGTGATCATCATGCGTATATAAAATCGGATTTTAGTCAATTTGGTGATACGGCAATATTTATGACCGAAAAAGACGCTGTAAAATGCCAAAGCTTTGCGAAAGAGAATTGGTATTTCTTAAAAGTTGAAGCACAACCGAGTAAGATGTTAGTAAATCAGTTATTAGATATTTTAAAGAATAAAGAGATCTATCATGGCCTTCGATAAAAAGTTATTAGAAATT
>NZ_PNCW01000617.1:0-357 GCF_005886985.1 Pseudoalteromonas sp. S3178
CGGCGCTTGAACTCGGTGCAACCGTTAACCTGATAAGTGGACCAGTTTCACTCTCTGCACCAGAAGGGGCAACGCTATTCCCCATTGAAACTGCAAGAGACATGTTAAATTCGGCACTACAATTAGCACCCCAATCAGATGTATTTATTGGCTGTGCATCCGTCGCTGATTACAGAGCTGCGACAATTGCAGAACACCAAATCAAAAAGCAAGGAGATGAAATAACCCTCACGATGGTAAAAAATCCAGACGTGATCGCACACGTTGCCGCGATTAAAGAAAATAGACCATACACAGTCGGCTTTGCAGCTGAAACACAAGATATCCAACAGTACGCAAAAGCCAAACTCAAAAACA
>NZ_PNCW01000618.1:0-443 GCF_005886985.1 Pseudoalteromonas sp. S3178
TTACGATATGCTCGTGAAAACCGTGACATTTTATTGGTTGATCAACGAGGCACGGGTAAATCATTGAAATTACAGTGTCAGTCTGATGATTTGGTGACACAGTTTGCGTTCAATGATGCATTGATTGACATGAACATCCTTGCTAAAGAAGACACTCAGCGTTGTAAATCTGAGATAAAGGTTGATTTGAGCCACTTCACGACACCTGTTGCAGCAAAAGATTTTGAAGCAGTTCGCAAAGCTTTGGGTTATACCGGGTTACATTTATACGGTGTGTCTTATGGTACGCGTATAGCGCAAGAGTATACTCGTCAATTTCCAGATTCGGTGCTAACCAGTACGTTGGATGGCGTTGCACCAATGCAACAGGGTTTGTCGGCAATTGGTCATGCCATAGATATGTCACTCGATGCGTTGCTTAAACGTTGTACCACAGACGTGCA
>NZ_PNCW01000619.1:0-209 GCF_005886985.1 Pseudoalteromonas sp. S3178
CTGTATCGCAAGCGGTTGGAGGTCAAGTTCAGGAATATGTGTGAGCTTTCTGTAGTTATCAATAAAGCCAAGTAAAGACTGGCTTCTAATACCAATCGCTTGCAGACTTTGTAGGTAGTCTTCAACGAGTTCTTGGTCTGTTACCGCTTCAGCTAGCTGATTATTGGTGATATTAACTAGCGTATTGGAGAGCGAATAAATCGGTGCGA
>NZ_PNCW01000062.1:0-144982 GCF_005886985.1 Pseudoalteromonas sp. S3178
AAAGATCAACACGCCCTAATAGATTTCTAATTACATTTTCAGGTTGAATTAATAAAAGTTACCCTAAGCTATGTGGGTGAGAGCAAAGTTAATTTTATCTGAAACAGTAAAAGGAGATCGCAATGAGTAACACTAGTTTAAAACCTGCGGATATTATGCCATCACTAATAGTGAGTGATGTGGACGAGAAAAAAATAGACTTAGTAGACAGAGTAAGTGACTCCCCATGGAAAATGATTGTTGTTTATAGAGGTCAACATTGCCCTAAATGTACTGCGCAACTTAATGAGCTTGCTAAAATACATAAAGACTTTAAAGAGGCTGGCGTTGAAGTTGTTGCCGTTAGCGGCGATAGTCATGAGCAGCTTAATAAGCATTTAGAAAAAATAGACATTAATTTCCCAATTTACTACGGTTTAACCATCAAGCAAATGACCGACTTAGGGCTCCATATCAGTGAGCCACGTAGCGATGCAGAAACAGACCATCCATTTGCAGAACCTGGCATTTTTGTACTTAACGAAAAAAATCAGCTTCAGATGTTCGATATATCAAACAGCCCGTTCGTTCGCCCTGATTTAGAACAGTTATTAGGTGGAATTAAGTTTTCAAGAGAAAACGACTATCCAATTCGTGGTACATTTATTAAATAATAGTATTTATAAATGATTTAAAAAGGCACAGTTTTGTGCCTTTTTTTATTTTTACTTTAAATTTTTTTATTTAATTACTTGAAAACAAAATTACTGCCCATAAATAGTTATGTGAAGACGCCTGATGGGTCTTTATTTAACAGAAGTATTTGAAATTTATATTATTAATTTATTTGTGTTGTACTTGTTCAAAAGAAAAGTAGCAACATTATATCGCTTAAATATGAGGATATTATTATGCGTACAGTAGACTTATCACCACTTTACCGTTCATTCATTGGCTTTGATCACTTAGCATCTTTAATGGACGCAGCAGCACGTACAGACAAGCAACCAAGCTTTCCTCCGTACAACATAGAAGCACTCGATAAAGATAAATATCGTATCACAATGGCCGTAGCAGGCTTTAGTGAAAGCGAGTTAACTATTGAGTCAGAAAATAACACGCTTAAAGTTGCAGGTACTAAAGCAAATAAAGATGAAAACGCAGAGCGTAAATTTATTCATCAAGGTATTGCTGAGCGTAACTTTGAACGTAAATTCCAGTTAGGAGATCATGTAAAAGTACTTGGCGCAGATTTAGCCAACGGCTTACTAAGTATTGACTTAGAACGTGAAATCCCTGAAGCGCTAAAACCACGTAAAATTGAAATTGGTAGCAGCAATTTAATAGAAGGTAAATAATCTTCTAAAGTACATTTTACTCTGATTATTTAGCCGCCTCATTTTAGGCGGCTTTTTACTTTATAAAGAATCTATATTTTTGATATGGTGCTTTGCTTGCTCAAGAGTTTGTGTTTGAAGATCGGATGACTGTTTATCCCAATTCTTATAAACCATGCCTATTCTGGGATTAGACTGTAGTTTATCTCGATGTTTATCCATAAAATGCCAATATAGACTGTTGAGCGGACATGCATTTTCACCTATTTTTTGCTTAACATCGTATCGACAGTTTTTGCAGTAATCACTCATCTTATTAATGTAATTGCCACTTGCTGAATAGGGCTTGGTTGCAATAATACCGTCATCTGCAAACTGACTCATTCCCCGTGTGTTTGGCATTTCCACCCATTCTATGGCGTCTATATAAACGCCTAAATACCAATTATCTACTTCGTTCGGATTTATGCCTGTTAATAAGCAAAAGTTCCCTATGACCATTAGGCGTTGTATATGATGCGCATAAGCTGTTTCGAGGCTTTGGGTAAGGGCGTGGCTTAAACAGTTCAGTTTTGTATCCCCATTCCAAAAATATTGAGGCATTTTTTGTTTTGCATCCAGCTGGTTTTTATTAGCGTAGTCGGGCATATTCACCCAATAAATAGCCCTTACATATTCTCTCCAGCCTAAAATTTGCCTGGTAAACCCCTCTACTTGTGAAATTGTTATTTGCTGAGGATTTTGTTCATATTCGTTTATCACACGTTTAATTACATAAAGTGGGTGAAGTAATTTTGCATTTAATGCGAACGATAAACGGCTGTGATACAAGCTGGTATTATGATTACATTGATCTGTCATCGCATCTTGAAATTGCCCAAACCGGCTCAGTAAATTTTTACAAAAGTATTCTAAGCAATCAATAGCTTGCTTTCTGGTGGTTGGCCACTGAAGTAACTCATCTTTGATTTCTCCAAAATAGCTCACATTATGTTTGTTTAAACGGGAAATAATACTGCTTACATCACTATCGAACATTTTTGGAACAGGGATATCAGCTAAGTCACTTTTTGAAAATTTATTACGGTTATTACTGTCATAGTTCCACTTTCCACCTTGTGGCTTTGCACCATCCATCAATATATTGTATTGCTTTCTCATTGCACGGTAAAAGTGTTCCATCGTCGCATGCTTGTTTTTAGTGAACCGTTCATTTATTTGTTCAAACTGTAATAAAAAGTGTTCTGTATCAACTGCGTTTATATTAAATGTACTCTTTTTTTTAAATTTATTAAGTTGCTGCTTTAAACGAAACTCATCAGGGTACTGATACTCTATTGCCGAGCAATTATATTGAGTTGCTATGCGGGTAAGTAAATCGGGGAGGTTAGCATCGCCTTGTGTTTCATCTAGTGTTAAATGAAGTACATTAAATCCGGCTTCTTTAAGCGCGCTTGCAAAATTAGCCATAGCACTAAAAAAAGCGCATAATTTTTGTACATGATGTTTTACGTAATTAGTTTCTTGTTTTAGTTCCGCAATTAGGTATAAAGTGTCATTATCTTTATGCTTAAACCATGAGTGAGATGGGTTGAGTTGGTCGCCCAATATAAGCCTTACTGTTTTAAAGTTTGTCATAATATGGCCAAAGTATTTTTATACGACATAACGCGAATAAGCGATCGTGATAATTTAGAAGGGGTAGCAAAGTGAACTATTTCATAAATATCATTATTCTATTTTACAGTTTAACTTACAGCACGTATTTGGCTTCTACACCCGTTTATAAATGTTAAACAGCTCAAGGTGTTGAGTTTAGCCAGCACCCTTGCTCTGAAAATCCTCAATTAATCACTATAAAGGTAGACAGTGTGAGGAATGATTCAAGCTCAGCTTCTAAACTTGATAGTAAAAATACCTCGTCGAAATCAATTGATACGTATATAAAAATAAAAGCGCTGGAGAAGAAACTGGCTGAACATCAAGATAAAATTAATACTTATAAAGCTAAGATGCAAAGGCAGTTAGTGTTTTGAATATAAAATCAGAGGAACAGCCAAGTACTTTATTAGGTGCCAAGCAAAGTAGTGCCTTTTCAGAACAGGCGATAGCGGGAATAGCGCGATTTAATGTACTTATTAATAATGAGCAAATCCTTATGGGGGCGCTGAATCAGCAATTAAATGCATTATTAAAAATAGCCGACAACATAACAGACGCAAAAGATCTCCCTGATCAATCGGTTGATGTGTTTATTAAAAGCCAGCATTTAAAGCGTGAAATTAATCAGACTGAAAACAAAATTAAAACTCTAAGAGATGAACTACAAGAAAACACAACAAGCCTAGAAGGGAAGCTTATAGAGCCCGTTAAAACTAAGGAAGAGATTGAGTTAAACAGCGCTATTTTGAAAAGGGTGGAAGCGTTAAATATTCAGTACAATGTTTTATTAGATATAGAGCAAAAAAAGCTTAATCGATTATTAAACCAATTAAGCTTTTAAAACTATAATTTATTACTTTGTTTTTGTTGCATTTTTTGCTGAAGAGAAACTACATTTGAAACATTAAACAGGGTGTTATTTGCAAATTTTTCAAAAAAATTGAGAGTATCTCTCCATGCTCGTTGACTTTCATGAGTAAAATATGTGCCAAGGTGTTCTTTAAGAGTTTCGTAAAACGCATCTGATAAAATAGTTATATCATTTTGAGTTGCTCCAGAGTTTTTTAAATACGCTAGATGGTGTACTAAAAAAGGCGCAACCGATGACGGCTTGTTTATATGCTTAACAATTCGCTCGAGCACACAAAACAAAGTAAAGCTTTTTTCGTTAAAATATGACGCTGCTGGGTAATCCATCTTGATATCAGACTCAGCTAATTTATTATGAAACCGAGCAGTAAATGCATGAAAGTTTGGTTTAATAATCTTTAAATTATTTAACAATGCTATTTGTTGTGTATTCATTTTTATCTCTTCGCAGTAGATTATAATTATTATTCTCAATCTGGTTACGCTTTATTATAGCGGGGTGTTCAAATACTGCACGTTTTTTTAGTGTTAAAGTATGGGTTTTAGTTTTTTCTATGGTTTTTCTAGTCATTGCGTATATACAAAAGCTCTTTTAAAAGTCAGTTTGTATGCACACTTTAAATGTAGCTTAATTAAATAAGTATACAAAGTGGCTGTGTTTTGTGAAGCTTACGATCCTAATATCTACATAAAATTAGCATCTTGGCGAATTGTGATTTTTATAAACTAATTATTTATTATGGTTGCTAATTACCCCACACATCCTTATAATAGCGGCCATTGTTTAGCGTGTTGTAAAACAGCTAACAGCGATATTAAATTTAAGGTTTGATATCTATTGGCGCGGGATGGAGCAGCCTGGTAGCTCGTCGGGCTCATAACCCGAAGGTCGTCGGTTCAAATCCGGCTCCCGCAACCAATTCTACTAGTAGGTATTACCTTACTAATTTATATCGCGCATTCTAAGTAATGCGCGTTTTGCGTTTTAAGCTATGTAGTTTAAATTAGGTCAGTTACTGACTCGCAACCAAGCTTGGCCCTCGGCCACACAGTTTTATGCTTTATTGGTGTGACGCCCCGCTTGGTTCGGGGCGTTGTTGTATCTGCACCTTACGATTTATGGCAATTGTCATCAAATCAAAACTTAAACTCAGTATTTTAGGGCTATAAGCCCTTTTTTTGTTTGTATGGAGGATTTTCGTGACAAAACTTGAACAAGATTTAGTAACCATGTTAACGCCTGCGGTAGAAATGTTAGGCTTTGAATTACATGGTCTTGAGTTTGTGCAAGCGGGTCGCCATTCTACCTTAAGAGTATATATTGCTCATGAGGATGGGATCTCAGTTGATAACTGTGCGGACGCGAGTCGTCAAATTAGTGCGATTTTAGACGTCGAAGACCCAATTACAAACGAATATGATTTGGAAGTATCGTCTCCTGGTGTTGATCGTCCATTATTCAAACAAGATCACTACGAGCAGGCGCAAGGAGAGGAAGTACGCGTGCGTACTAAACTTCCACAAGACGGTCGTCGTAATTTTAAAGGCGACTTAGTAGCTGTTAGCAGCGATATGATCACACTATCTAGTGATGGTGCAGAGTATTTAATCATGCTTAGTAACATCGAACGTGCGAATTTAATCGCAAAGTTTTAATTCGAGTGCGAAGGAATAGGGCAAGCGAGGCATTACCCATGGCAAAAGAGATATTATTGGTTGCTGAAGCCGTTTCCAATGAGAAAGCGGTTCCAAAAGAAAAGATTTTTGAAGCTTTAGAGTTCGCTCTAGCAACAGCAACAAAGAAAAAACACGATGGCGAAATTGAAGTGCGTGTAGCAATTGACCGTAAAACGGGCGATTACGATACGTTCCGTCGTTGGCAAATTGCAGCAGTACAAGAAGATGGTTCATTAGAAAACCCTTACAGCGAAATCACACTAGAAGCAGCTCAAGTTGAAGAACCTGATTTGCAAATGGGCGATTACGTTGAAGAACAGATTGAATCTATCAAATTTGACCGCATAACTACACAGATGGCAAAACAAGTTATCGTACAAAAAGTACGTGAAGCTGAACGTGCTCTAGTTGTAGAAGCTTATAAAGATCAAGAAGGCGAGCTTGTTACAGGTGTAGTTAAAAAAGCGACTCGTGATGCAATCGTACTTGATTTAGGTAATAACGCAGAAGCTGTTATTTACCGTGACGATATGCTTCCACGTGAAAACTTCCGTCCAGGGGATCGTATTCGTGGTCTTCTTTACGAAGTTAAACCAGAAGCACGTGGCGCACAATTATTTGTTACGCGTTCAAAACCAGAAATGCTGATGGAATTATTCCGCATTGAGGTGCCAGAAATTGGCGAAGAAATGATTGAATTACGTGCCGCAGCACGTGATCCAGGTTCTCGTGCTAAAATCGCCGTTAAATCTAACGACAAACGTATTGACCCAGTGGGTGCGTGTGTTGGTATGCGTGGCGCACGTGTTCAAGCTGTATCGTCAGAACTTGGCGGTGAGCGGGTTGATATCGTACTTTACGATGACAACCCGGCGCAGTTTGTTATTAACGCAATGGCACCTGCAGAAGTTGCTTCAATCGTAATGGATGAAGACACTCACTCAATGGATATCGCTGTTGAAGCAGATAACCTAGCACAAGCAATTGGTCGTAATGGTCAAAACGTTCGTTTAGCAAGCCAATTAACTGGCTGGGAACTAAACGTAATGACTGTTGAAGACATGCGTACTAAAAATGAAGCTGAGTCAGATAAGTTAATTAACTTATTTACTGAAAACTTAGATATCGATGATGAGTTTGCATCACTACTTATTAACGAAGGTTTCTCGACACTTGAAGAAGTGGCGTATGTACCTGCATCAGAGTTTTTAGAAATTGATGGCTTAGATGAAGAAACAGTAGACGTTTTACGTTCACGTGCAAAAGACGCGTTAACGACTAAAGCGCTTAAAACGGAAGAAAGCTTAGATGGCGTAGAGCCAGCTGAAGACTTACTTGCGCTTGAAGGCTTAGAACGTCATTTAGCATTTGTTATGGCAAGTAAAGGTGTAGTTACACTTGAAGACTTAGCTGAGCAAGGCATCGACGAACTAGTTGATATTACAGAGCTATCACCTGAAAAAGCAGGTGAATTAATTATGGCTGCACGTAATATTTGTTGGTTTGCAGACGAGTAATTTATTAACGGAGGTATTACACACTATGGCAGAAGTAAATGTTGAAAAACTAGCCGGCGATATAGGTACAACTGTTGATAAATTGCTACAGCAGTTTTCACAAGCGGGTATCACTAAGCAGGCAACTGATAATGTAACTGAAGCTGAAAAAGCGACATTACTTGATCATTTAAGCAAGCAACATGGCGGTACTGGCTCAGATGGCCCAGCGCGTATGACTTTACAACGTAAGAGCAAAAGCACGTTAAGTGTTACTGGTTCTACTGGTAAAGCAAAAGATGTTCAAGTTGAAGTTCGCAAAACACGTACATACGTGAAAAAAAGCGCAATGGAGCAAGAACAAGAGCAACAACGCCTAGCCGCAGAAGAGAAAGCGCGTCTTGAAGAGCAGCAAAAAGCTGCACAAGAAGCCGCTGAATTAAAAGCGAAACAAGAGGCAGAACGTAAAGCGAAAGAAGACGCTGATCGTAAAGCCAAAGAAGAAGCTAAACGCAAAGCAGATGCAGAGCGTAAAGCTAAACAACAGCAGATGACCCCTGAGCAAAGTGCTAAGTCTGAGAAAGATCGCATCGAAGCTGAGCGTCTGCAAAAAGAAGCAGAAGAGGCCGCATTGAAGAAAGCTGAAGAAGAAGCGAAACGTCAAGCAGAAGAGGCAAGAAAGCTAGCTGAAGAGAATTCAGCACGCTGGAAGAAAGAAGAAGAAGAACGTAAGAAGCGCGAAGAAACCGCGGATCATCACCTTACGACTTCAACTTACGCACGTGAAGCAGAAGATGTTGCCGATGCTCGTGATGAGCAAGGTACACGCCGTGCGAAGAAAAAGAAAAAAGCGCCAGCAAAAGATAAGTTTGCTGCGTCTAGAGGCCGTAACAAGTCTAAGTTAAAAGCACCAGCATCGCTGCAGCATGGTTTCCAAAAACCAACAGCTGACGTTAAAAACGAAGTGCGTATTAGCGAAACAATTACAGTTGCCGAGCTTGCATCACGCATGGCTGTTAAAGGCGCTGAAGTTGTGAAAACAATGATGAAAATGGGTGACATGGTTACCATTAACCAAGTAATTGACCAAGAAGCTGCACAACTTGTTGCTGAAGAAATGGGTCACAAGGTTATCATCGTTAAAGAAAACGAATTAGAGCAAACAGTACTAAATGACCGCCATGAAGATGGTAAGTCTGAGCCGCGCGCTCCAGTAGTAACTGTAATGGGTCACGTTGACCATGGTAAAACATCTACACTAGATTACATTCGTTCAGCGAAAGTTGCATCTGGCGAAGCCGGTGGTATTACACAGCACATTGGTGCATACCACGTTGAAACAAACGGCAGCATGATCACTTTCCTAGATACTCCTGGTCACGCCGCGTTTACATCAATGCGTGCTCGTGGAGCTAAAGCGACTGATATCGTAATCCTAGTAGTTGCAGCAGATGATGGCGTAATGCCACAAACTAAAGAAGCGGTTCAGCATGCTCGTGCAGCTGGCGTTCCTTTAATCATCGCAGTAAACAAAATGGATAAAGAAGGCGCAGATCCAGATCGCGTTAAAAATGAACTAGCTCAGCTAGACGTTATCCCTGAAGATTGGGGCGGCGATACGCAGTATGTTCATATCTCAGCTAAAACTGGTTTAGGTATTGATGACCTTCTAGAAGCTGTACTTATGCAATCTGAGCTTTTAGAGCTTACAGCTCCTTCTACAGGTATGGCTGCAGGTGTTGTAATTGAATCTCGTCTTGATAAAGGCCGTGGTCCAGTTGCATCTATCCTAGTTCAATCTGGTACGCTTAACCAAGGTGACATTGTATTATGTGGTCTTGAATATGGCCGTGTTCGTGCAATGCGCGATGAAAACGGTAAAGACATCAAATCGGCTGGTCCTTCTATTCCAGTTGAGATTTTAGGTCTTTCGGGTATTCCAGCTGCAGGTGATGAAGCGACTGTAGTTAAAGATGAGCGTAAAGCACGTGAAGTTGCTTTATACCGTCAAGGTAAATTCCGCGATGTTAAACTTGCTCGTCAACAAAAAGCGAAGCTTGAAAACATGTTCACTAACATGGCTGAAGGCGATGTTTCTGAAGTTAACGTGGTACTTAAAGCAGACGTTCAAGGTTCAATCGAAGCGATTTCTGACTCACTAACTAAACTTTCTACTGATGAAGTAAAAGTGAAGATTGTTGGTTCAGGTGTTGGTGGTATCACTGAAACTGATGCAACACTTGCTGCAGCGTCTAACGCAATCGTAGTTGGCTTTAACGTTCGTGCTGACGCATCAGCGCGTAAAGTAATTGAGACTGAAAACTTAGATCTACGTTACTACAGCGTAATCTACAGCTTAATTGACGAAGTTAAACAAGCAATGTCAGGTATGTTAGCACCAGAGTTTAAGCAAGAGATCATTGGTCTTGCTGAAGTGCGTGACGTATTTAAGTCTCCAAAAATTGGCGCTATCGCTGGTTGTATGGTTACTGAAGGTGTTGTTAAGCGTAGCGCGCCAATTCGTGTACTTCGTGATAACGTTGTTATTTACGAAGGTGAGCTTGAGTCACTTCGTCGCTTTAAAGACGATGTTGCTGATGTTCGTAACGGCATGGAATGTGGTATCGGCGTTAAGAACTACAATGACGTTCGCGTTGGTGACCAAATCGAAGTATTCGAAACAGTTGAAGTACAACGTACACTTTAATTGCTCGTAAGCTAAGATTGTAAATGGGGGCTTAGCCCCCATTTGTGTATCCATTATTAAATTATCTTATTATTAAATTTCAATAAGTTATTATTTTAGGACAAATGCAATGAGAGAGTTTTCTCGCACTGATCGTGTTGCTCAGCAAATTCAAAAAGAAATTGCTGTAATTTTACAACGCGAAATTAAAGATCCACGCTTAGGTATGGTGACAGTGTCTGCGGTAGAAGTATCGCGCGACTTATCTTACGCTAAAGTATTTATCACAGTATTTAACACTGAAGATGAAAATGCAGCGAAGCAAAGCGCAAAAGTACTTAACGAAGCTACGGGTTATATCCGTTCGTTATTAGGTAAACGTATTCGTGCACGCATAATGCCAGAGCTTAAGTTTGTTGTAGACAACTCACTTATGGAAGGTATGCGTATTTCTAACTTAGTAGATTCGATCATTCGTGAGGATAACGCTAAGCACGTAGATGACGAAACAGATAGCGAAGAAGGCACTAAAGACTAATGGCAAGACGCAGTAAAGGCCGTCCAGTTGACGGTATTTTGTTGTTAAACAAACCTGAAGGTATTTCGTCTAACAAAGCGCTTCAACGAGCGAAAGGTATTTATTTTGCTCAAAAAGCAGGGCATACCGGTGCACTCGACCCACTAGCAACAGGTATGCTTCCCATTTGTTTTGGTGAAGCGACCAAGTTCACTCAGTTTTTACTCGATATAGACAAAACCTATGTAGTACGTGCCAAATTAGGTGAACGTACAACAACATCAGATTCTGATGGGGAAATTGTTAGTACTAAAGATGTAAACGTAACGTATGAACAGCTAGAGCGTGAAATTGCGGCCTTTTTAGGTGAATCAGATCAGTATCCATCAATGTATTCAGCGCTTAAGTATGAGGGTAAACCTTTGTACAAGTACGCACGAGAAGGCATTGAAGTACCTCGTAAATGCAGAAAAATTAACGTATTTAGTTTAACGCTAGATGAGTTTGACGAGCAAACTAACGAAGTACAAATGACTGCGCATGTGTCAAAGGGTACGTATATTCGTACGATTGTTGATGATTTAGGCGAAAACCTAGGGTGCGGCGCACATGTTATTATGCTTCATCGCTCAGCTGTAGGGCACTACCCAACAGATAAAATGGTAACGCTTGATGAAGTTCAAGCCTTGTTAGATAAAGCTAAAGATGAAGAAATAGCACCATCAACTTACCTTGATGAGTTATTGCTACCTATGGACACTGCTTTAGTTGGTCTTCCTGTTGTAGAAATAACAAAAGAACAAGGCTCGGTGTTTAGCCATGGGCAAGCTGTAGATATAGCAACAGATTTACCTGATGGTCCAATTAAAGTACTTGCCGATGGTGTGTTTATTGGCACTGGCGAGCGTAATCCAAATGGGCAGTTAAAGTCTAAACGTGGACTTGCAAGCCAACAAGATGACTACAAAAAGCCAGAATAAGCACTGTGCTGAATGCCCTAAGGGTATCTTTAGTATAATTAGCTTGTAGTTATTCTCATAGTTGATAGAATACGCCCGCTTAATCGTTTTGGCTGAATTAGTGATCGGCTAAGACACCTTTTAAATTTAATTTTTGGAGTTACTATGTCACTAAGCAATCAAGAAAAAATCGATATCATTGCTAAATTTGCACGTGCAGAAGGCGACACTGGTTCACCTGAAGTACAAGTAGCATTACTTACTTTTGATATCAACAAGCTTCAAGGTCACTTTGCTGACCACAAGCATGACTTCCACTCACGTCGTGGTCTGCTTCGTAAAGTAAGTACTCGCCGTAAATTGCTTGATTACCTTAAAGGTAAAGATATCTCGCGTTATACTGCGTTAATCCAAGAGCTTGGCCTACGTCGCTAAGAACTTGATTACGAGAAAAGGAGCTTTATAGCTCCTTTTTTTGTGCCTAAAATTTACGCTTTAAAAAACACTTATCTAATCTCACCCCTTGAAAATCAATAATACACATCTGCAATAAAACCTAATAATTTTAGAAACTAAATTTGGCGCTAGCTGCGTTAAAATGTCCATGATTAGAGCGATTAAATAACGAGATTTCTCCTAGTTATTCACTCGATCCCATTACCTCAAAATAGATCACTTAATTAAGCTCATTGGTATAAGCCGTGTGTCATGAAGCAATTGATAAATAATAAGATAAAAGCGATTACTTTTATCTCGGGGTAGACTCGCAATTTTACGTCGCTTTGGTATATACTGTGCGCGTAGATAAATAGGTTATCTGCAGTTATTAAAAATTTTGCCAATTGTAGTACTTAATTGATTTCCAACTGAATACAATTATGTACTGTAATTGGCCCTTTTAATGACACTTATTAATGAAATATAAAAACATTTAAGGAATATTTTAAGTGCAAGCAATTATTAAAGAATTTCAACTAGGTCAACACACTGTAACCCTAGAAACTGGTGCAATCGCACGTCAAGCAGACGGCGCAGTACTAGCAAGCATTGGCGACACTTCAGTTTTAGTAACTGTTGTTGGTAAGCGTGAAGCTCAGCCTGGTCAAGACTTTTTCCCACTTACTGTTAACTACCAAGAGCGTATGTACGCTGCTGGTCGTATCCCAGGTGGTTTCCTTAAGCGTGAAGGTCGTCCTAACGACGGTGAAACACTAATTGCACGTCTTATTGACCGTCCAATTCGTCCACTTTTCCCAAGCGGTTTTGTTAACGAAGTACAAGTTATTGCAACTGTTGTATCTGTAAACCCTGAAATCCAACCAGATATGGTTGCGATGATTGGTACATCAGCTGCACTTGCTATCTCTGGTATCCCGTTCAGCGGTCCAATTGGCGCATCACGTGTTGGTTACATTAACGGTGAATACGTACTTAACCCTACACTAAAAGAGCTTGAAGAAAGCCAACTTGATTTAGTTGTAGCGGGTACTGATAACGCAGTACTAATGGTTGAATCAGAAGCTGACGTACTTGCAGAAGACGTTATGCTTGGTGCTGTTGTATATGGCCATGAGCAATCTCAAGCTATCATCACAGCTATCAACGAATTTAAAGCAGAAGCGGGCAAGCCTACATGGGATTGGTCAGCACCTGAGAAAAACGTAGCACTTGAAGAAAAAGTTGCTGCTATTGCTGCTGATAAAGTAGGTGAAGCTTACCGTATTACTGATAAAGTAGCGCGTAAAGAAGCACTTGGTGTAGCTAAAGACGAAGTTGTTACTGTACTTACAAGCGAACTTGCTGAAGGCGAAACGCTTGATAAGCAAGAAGTTGGTAAAGTATTCGGTTCTCTTGAGAAGAAGATCGTTCGTGGCCGTATCGCTGCTGGCGAAAAACGTATCGATGGTCGTGAACCAGATATGATTCGTGCACTAGACGTAATGACTGGCGTATTACCGCGTACTCACGGCTCTGCTATCTTTACACGTGGTGAAACTCAAGCATTAGTTACAGCTACACTTGGTACAGAACGTGATTCACAGTTAATCGATGATTTAACTGGCACACACAAAAACCACTTTATGCTTAACTATAACTTCCCTCCATTCTGTGTTGGTGAAACTGGTTTTGTAGGTTCTCCTAAGCGTCGTGAAATCGGCCATGGTAACCTAGCTAAGCGTGGTATTTCAGCTGTAATGCCTACACTTACTGAGTTCCCTTACTCAATCCGTGTAGTATCTGAAATCACTGAATCAAATGGTTCATCTTCAATGGCGTCTGTATGTGGTACTTCACTAGCACTTATGAACGCGGGTGTACCAATTAAAGCATCTGTTGCGGGTATCGCAATGGGCTTAGTTAAAGAAGAAGAAAACTTTGTAGTACTTTCTGATATCTTAGGTGATGAAGATCACTTGGGCGACATGGACTTTAAAGTTGCAGGTACTTCAAACGGTATCACTGCACTTCAAATGGATATCAAGATTGAAGGTATCACTCAAGAAATCATGCAAATTGCGCTTAAACAAGCAAAAGCTGCACGTTTACACATTCTAAATGTGATGGACGAAGCGATTTCTGCTCCTTCTGAAGAACTATCTATGTTTGCACCACGTATTTACACAATGCAAATTCCACAGAAGAAAATCGCAGAAGTAATTGGTAAAGGTGGCGCTACTATTCGTCAACTTACTGAAGAAACTGGTACAACGATTGAAATCGGTGATGACGGTACAATTAAAATTGCCGCTACAGATGGTGAAAGTGCAGCTAATGCAATTAGTCGTATTGAGCAATTAACAGCTGAACTTGAAGTAGGTACTATCTACGAAGGTAAAGTTGTACGTATCGTAGACTTTGGTGCGTTTGTAAATATTCTTCCTGGTAAAGATGGCTTAGTGCACATCTCTCAAATCAGTACTGAGCGTGTTAACAATGTTTCTGACCACCTAAGTGAAGGTCAAGAAGTTAAAGTTAAAGTACTAGAAGTTGACCGTCAAGGTCGTGTACGTCTAAGTATTAAAGAAGCAATGGAATCAGCAGCACCAGCAGCTGATGAGTCAAAAGACGCATAATTGCTAACTTATTAATCTAGCTATATTAGCTAGATAGTAAAAAAGGGGCTGTTTAGCCCCTTTTTTTATGCTTTAATGAAACCTTACTAGACAAGGTCTGTCTTATATTTATCGCGATATATCTTGGTATTAAGGATTTTAATGATACTCAAACATTTAGCTTTGGCATCTTTTGCTATTTTGTCTTTAAGCGCTTGCCAAACTACAACTGAAACAGAGCCTACACCTATTGTTAATGTGCCTTTCACAGCACCTTTAGCCTCAGACTTTAGAAGTGAAATTGCCATAGCTCGTTACTCTGAGCTATTAAATAGAGCCGACCTAAGTGAAGAGCAGCAAGCTAAGCTTTACTACGACCGTGGTGTACTTTTTGATAGCCTAGGCATGACCACTCTTTCACGCATAGATTTTAACCGCGCGGTTAAACTTAAGCCCGATTTAGCTGAGGTGTATAACTTTTTAGGTATTCAACATACGCTTATGCAGCAATATGAGAAAGCCTATGAGTTCTTTGATTCAGCGCTTGAACTAGATGAAGAGCACGAGTATGCCTACTTAAATAGAGGTATTGCCCTTTATTACGGTGATAGGGCAGGCCTTGCTAAAAACGATTTTGATGAGTTTTTAGCGCGTTCTCCAAATGATCCATACCGTGTTTTATGGGTTTACTTAGCAAGCGCGCAAGAAGATAAAGTTAAGGCATTGGAATCACTTAAAACCAATGCAACAGCACTTGATGAATCACAATGGGCATATCAATTAATATCACTTTATAGCGGTGATATGAGCGAACATGCTTTTTTATCAGGTATTAGTGATGGCGTTAAAACTGAGCAGGAATATGCTCAACGTTTATGTGAAGCTTATTTTTACTTAGCTAAAATGCATCAGGCGGCGGGTGAAGAGTACTTAGCTGCAGATTATTTTAGGCTCGCACTTGCAACCAATGTACATGAGTTTATTGAGTATAAATACGCTCGTTTAGAACTTGAGTTGATGGCGGGTGTTGACGCAAGTTAAACGTATTAAACTAATAGGTGTATTACTGTGTTGCCTGATGCTTTCAGGCTCAAGTAATCACCTTAATGCTATTGGCTATTGGCATGCTTTAAGCACCAAAGCTAATGTGCTGCAAAATTATTGGCGCTTTCCCACTTATTTTTCGAACCATTTAGCAACCCTACCTAATGCCCTCCTGGCAAAACTTGCACGTCATTCAATACCTAATGCTCAATATACATATTCACTAAGGCTTTTAAATGATAACCAAGGGGATACCGCAAAAAAGTTTTGGTTTGCGAGCATAAATGAGTTAACTATTTCTCAGCGTAAAACATTAGCTACACACTTGCTAGAGCAAGCAAGGTGGAGCGATTTGAAATTACTTGCGAGCATAAATTCTTTACCGGCAGGGGATGTACTAAATCATCTTAAAATTGAAATAAAAACGCCGCATAATAAAATCTCCAGCGCATTTATAAGTAAGCTTGGTTTTGCATCGCTACAAGATCACCTTAAGCCAGATGCGCAATGTATGTTTAACGTATTAGCGATGAGCGATCATCGTAGTGGTTTATATAAGCTTTCTGAGCTTATTAATACTTATAATAAACAGCCAGAGCCAAAGCATAATATTTTTTGTTTTTCTAAACCTATTTATGTTGCGGGGACTATTGAATGCAACAACAGTGCTAATCAAGCAGCAAAGTGTTATTGGGAAAGATCTTTGCTCAAAAAACAACTCCCTAAAAACTTTGATTTTATTATTATGATGCCAGAGCAGGGTATGGCAAATGTAAGTAAAGGCACCATGCTCGTTAATTCAACAGCAAATTACAACGTGTTTTTACATGAATTAATGCATTTTAGCGGCTTTGAAGATGAATACGTTCTACCTAAATCTAAACAAGCGTGGCTATGTGCGCAAAGTGGTTACGTTGCTCCTAATTTATATATTTCTCAAAATAACGATGCACCAATAGGCTGGCATAAAGCAAAAAGTTGTCAAAAAGGGGGAGTGGCTTATAAACCCAGCGAAAATTGGTCTATTATGCAGTATCAGCAATTAGGGCTGTCAGCGCAATATAGGGCGATTTGGTTAAAACATTTAGATATGACCAGTAACCAGATTAATAGTCGCTCCAGTGCTCTTACATTTGCAAATAAAGAAATACTGAATTAACTATCTTGGGTTATTAATTTAGTGTTTTAAATAGCTAAATAAATTGTTTGAACTTGTTTGAAAAATAGCCATGTAAAGTCGCTTTTCGTAGACAAAATCAGTGTTTTTCAGTATAACTATAGTTATTAATGTCGTTTAAAAACAGGCAGTAAAAGCATCTTTAAGTCACCAAAAAAGGGATGCCCTGATAAACTTATGATAATAAAAGGCCCTACACTATGACTTTGCTCTGGATACCCTTGCTATCCTTAATTGGCAGTGTTATTTCTGCATGCACAGGTAAATTATCTCGTAATCAAAGCGCTGGCTTAACGGTTTTGGCACCTTTGACTGCATTGGGAATTACTTTATATCATGCACCAGCAGTTTTAGCGGGTGAAACTATCCGTTACTCATTGTCTTGGATCCCTACTATAGGGCTTGATCTATCCCTTCGATTAGACGGCCTTAGCTTATTGTTTATGTTTATGATTTTAGGCATTGGCTTGCTCGTTATTTTATATGCGCGTTACTACCTCAGCGCTAACGACTCAATGGCTAAACTATATAGCTATTTGATGTTGTTTATGACCGCTATGCTAGGCATTGTAATGTCTAACAATGTAATTCAGCTTTGGTTATTTTGGGAATTAACCAGCATAAGTTCATTTTTGTTGATCAGTTATTGGTGGCATAAGTCAGAAGCGCGAAAGGGCGCGCGTATGGCGCTGGCTGTAACAGGAGCCGGCGGTTTAGCGTTACTAGCAGGTTTAATGCTGATAGCTGATATAGTTGGTAGTTATGACCTTGATGTTATTTTAGCAAGTAAGGCCATTATTCAATCGCACGACTTATACGAAGTTGCCTTAGTACTCGTTTTACTTGGTGCGTTTACTAAATCTGCGCAATTTCCGTTTCATTTTTGGCTCCCTCATGCCATGGCTGCGCCGACGCCTGTTAGTGCTTATTTACACTCGGCAACAATGGTTAAAGCCGGTATATTTTTGTTAGCACGTTTTTACCCTGCGCTTGCTGGTACTGACACTTGGTTTATTTTGGTGGGCTTAACAGGGTTAACTACTTTATTATTTGGCGCATACATAGCGCTATTCAAACACGATTTAAAAGGGCTGCTAGCCTATTCAACAATTAGCCACCTTGGTTTAATTACACTCTTACTAGGGCTTGATACTGAGCTTGCAACGGTTGCTGCAATTTTTCATATTATAAATCATGCGACCTTTAAAGCGTCGCTATTTATGGCAACCGGTATTATCGACCACGAAACCGGCACGCGCGATATGCGTAAGCTCAATGGTATGTGGCGATTTTTACCCTATACAGCCACACTCGCAATGGTCGCAGCTGCATCAATGGCTGGTGTGCCTTTACTTAACGGCTTTTTATCAAAAGAAATGTTTTTTGCCGAAACATTACATCAACAAGTATTAGGCTCAATGTCTTGGCTAATTCCTGTGCTTGCGACAATTGCTGGTGCGTTTTCGGTCGCGTATTCTGCGCGCTTTATTCATGATGTGTTTTTTAACGGCGACCCAATTGATTTACCTCGTATGCCACATGAACCGCCACGTTATATGCGTGTACCTATAGAAATCCTTGTTGTAATTTGTTTACTGGTTGGTATGTTCCCGCACTTTATTGTTGGCGGTATTTTATCTGCGGCATCTTCAGCGGTATTAGGCAAAGCGATGCCAGATTACGAAGTTGCTTTATGGCATGGCTTTAATTTACCTCTATTGATGAGTGCAATGGCAGTGGCTGGCGGTTTATTTATTTATATCAATCGCAAATACTTGTTCCAGTTTCAGGCTTCATTACCCCCACTTAACGCTAAAAAAACCTTTGAGCGCGCAGTGCTGTCGGTCATTGCTTGGAGCCAATCTAAAATTAATCACATAGAAAACGGCTCACTACAGCGTTATTTAGTTGTTATGTTAGGCGTAGTATTACTGTGCGCTGGCTGGCCACTATTTGAAATGCAAGAGTTAGCCGGAACAATGGCACTAACCCCTGTTGATGTTCACAATGCGATAGGGGCTGCTTTACTAATTATTGGTGCATTGGCTACTGTTATTTGGCACCGCTCTCGAGTAGTTGCGTTATTAATGATTTCTATTGTGGGGTTAATGGTATCGGTTGCGTTTACGCGCTTTTCGGCGCCAGATTTAGCCCTAACCCAATTAACAGTGGAAGTAGCAACCGTTATTTTACTTATGCTGGCGCTATTCTTTTTACCGCAATACACGCCTAAAGAGTCAAGCTCACTGCGTGTTTTACGTGATTTAGGAATAGCCTCTACATTAGGTGTGGTGATTGCGAGTATTTGTTATGCGTTGCTTACGCGCCCATTAGAATCTATCTCAGACTTTTTTATCGCCAACGCTAAAACTGGCGGTGGTGGTACTAATGTTGTAAACGTTATTTTGGTGGATTTTAGGGGCTTTGACACGCTTGGTGAAATTACAGTGTTAGGTATTGCTGCACTTGGGATATTTAAAGTTCTGTCTAGAATTCCATTATTTATGCCAGCGAGTGACGGTGAAGGACGCCCTTGGGCACGAGAACGTCACCCTATATTGCTTGCCAGTATTTCACACAGTTTATTACCACTTGCTTTACTGGTTTCGGCGTATATTTTCTTACGTGGTCATAACTTACCTGGTGGTGGTTTTATTGCTGGGTTAGTGACATCAATTGCCTTTATTTTACAGTACATGGCACATGGCTCTGCGTGGATCAGCGAGCGATTTGGGGTTAACTACCGTAAAATCATTGCTTCTGGTATTGGTATTGCTTTATTTACTGGCGTGGGCAGCTGGTTCTTCGACAAACCATTTTTAACTACTTGGTTTGACTACTTTGATATTCCATTTATTGGGAAAACAGAACTCGCAAGCGCGATTGTATTTGACCTAGGTGTTTATCTAACCGTTGTAGGCGCTACATTAATGATTTTGGCAAGCCTTGGGAACATGACAGCAGAGACCCAGAAAAAAGAGGTAAATATTTAATGGAATTATTGTACGCATCTTGCGTTGGAGTATTAGTTAGTTGCGGGATCTTTTTATTATTAAGAGCGCGCACATTCCCTGTAGTACTTGGGCTTACTATGATTTCATATGCCGTTAATTTATTTTTATTTTCTGCAGGTCGTTTAACGATTAATAAAGCAGTAGTACTGGGTACAGGTGCCGATTATGCTGATCCGCTGCCTCAAGCGTTAGTACTTACGGCCATAGTAATTGGCTTTGCAATGACTGCATTTGTGGTTATTTTAGCTATTCGTGGTCGTGCAGATTTAGGAAGTGATCACGTAGATGGTCACATAGTTAAAAGCCCGGCAGATACTAAGGAGCAAAAATGATTCAACATTTAGCTTCTTTACCTATTTTATTACCTATGTTGGCAGCGGTTATATTACTTTTGCCTCCATGTGGTAAAAGCTTACCAATTCGTCGTATAGCCTCGTCTATTATGGCTATTATTACGTTTGCTATTAGCGTATTGCTTTTACTGCATGTACATAATACAGGGATAAACGTATACGCTATCGGTAACTGGTCTGCACCATTTGGTATTGTACTTGTAGCCGACATGCTTTCTACATTGCTAGTTGCACTTACATCGTTACTTGGCTTAGGCGTTATTTTATATAGTTGTGCAGGCGATGACGCTAAAGGTAACTTTTTTCACCCATTGGTTCACTTTTTAGTATTAGGTGTTAATGGTGCATTTTTAACCGGTGATTTATTTAACGTATTTGTATTTTTTGAAGTACTACTTATTGCTTCGTACTCTTTGCTGATGCATGCCGGTGACAAACAAAATACCCGTGCGGCTTTGCAATATGTAATATTAAATTTAGTTGGCTCAAGTGTATTTTTAATTGGCTTAGGTATTTTATACGGTGTACTTGGTACATTAAATATTGCTGATATGGCTTTAAAAGTATCGCAGCTGTCGGGCGATGATGTTTATTTAGCTAAAGCAGGCGGATTATTACTACTTATTGTATTTGGTTTAAAAGGGGCGTTACTGCCACTACATTTATGGTTACCAAATACTTATGCTAGCGCAAAGCCTGTTGTAGCTGCATTATTTGCGATTATGACCAAGGTAGGTGTATATGCCATGTTGCGTGTTTACACCGTAATATTTGGTGAACAAGCTGGACAGCTCGAGCATATGGCGCAACCGTGGCTGTGGGGCTTGGCCATTGCGACCATAATTGTTGGTGCAATTGGTGTAATGGCTGCTCAAGATTTACGAAAGTTAACTGCAAACTTAGTGGTTGTATCGGTTGGTACGCTAGTGGCTCTTATTGCGCTGCAAAACGTAACCGCAACAGCTGCATTACTGTATTACTTAGTACACTCAACACTTGTATGTGCCGCTTTATTTTTATTAGCCGATTTAATAGCTACACAACGCGGTAAAGTGGGCGATAGGCTCGTTGCTGGTCGAGCTGTAACACAGCCTTACTTATTGGGCGGCTGCTTTATAATTGCAGTACTCACGGTTGTTGGAATGCCACCTCTTTCGGGTTTTGTTGGAAAAGTGTGGATCCTTAAAACAACTTTAAATGCTCAACAAGCGTGGCTATTTTGGCCTGTTTATTTATTTGCGAGCTTTGTATTATTAGTTGCACTTTCGCGTGCCGGAACCACCATGTTTTGGGAGCGTAAAGATAAAAAAAATGAAAATACAGATGGAGAAAATGCACACCCATTGCAAGTAATAATAATTGTAAGCCTATTAGCGTGCTCACCATTAATGGTTATATTTGGTGGCCCTATTACCGATTACATGCTTGGCGCGGCTGCGCAATTGCACGATATTAGCGGTGGTATTAACGCTGTAATTAGAGGAGGTGCGTAATGAGATTACAAGCCCGTTATCGTTGGCTACCAACGCCTTTTCGTAGTTTATTTTTATTTTTAATATGGTTGTTACTAAATAACAGTGTATCGGCAGGACATTTGGTACTGGCAACGCTTTTTGCCATATTTATACCGCTGCTGAGCTTTTCTTTGCGTGACCCTCAGCCTCTTATTTTAAAGCCTGGTCTTGCGTTAAAACAATTGCTTATAGTTTTATACGATATTGTTGTGGCTAACTTACAAGTGGCATTATTAATAATGGGCCCCGCTAAAAAGTTACGTCCAGCTTTTGTGAAAGTGCCTATAGATTTAATGCACGATATGCCGATTACTATACTTGCTAGCTGTGTTTCATTAACGCCAGGTACGGTAAGCGCCGAAGTGTATCCTATACCTGAATCACTTGCAGAAGGTGAAGAGCCAACTCAGCGCTATTTACTGATACATGTGCTCGACTTAAAAGATGAAGAAGCACTTATCAAACAAATTAAACAACGCTACGAAGCTCCATTAAAGGAGATATTTAAATGTTAGACACCGTATTACTCATTGTTTTTTCAATGATTGGTTTATCGCTATTGCTTAACCTATGGCGCCTTATAATTGGCCCATCAGTGCCCGATCGTATTTTAGCGCTCGATACTATGTATATAAACGTAATAGCACTAATTATTTTGTATAGTATAAGCATGGGCACAGGGCTTTACTTTGAGGCTGCATTACTGATAGCAATGCTAGGTTTTATAAGTACGGTTGCGGTGTGTAAGTATTTACTTCGTGGCGATATAATTGAATAGGGTAAAAACATGATCAGCGAATGGATTGTCTCAATATTATTGTTATTTGGTGGTGTATTTATTTTAATTGGCTCAGTAGGCTTAGTAAAACTACCTGACTTTTTTATGCGCTTACATGGGCCAACTAAAGCTACAACGCTAGGTATGGCAAGCATTTTAATTGCCGCTATGGTTTATTTTGCAAGCTCAGCACATGGGCTAAGCGTTAAAGAAATACTTATTACCATATTTTTATTAATTACCGCACCAATCAGTGGCTATATGCTAATAAAATCGGCTATTCATCATAAACTTGAAGCTAAAGAAGGCACAAAAGGGCTTGATAACATAGAAGATAATTAGGGCAGTAATGTATTAAAAAAGGCCGAATAAATTGTATTTATTCGGCCTTTTTTTGTAATTGTTAGTATCATTTACAATGCTAAATAATCGTGTGACTATAAACTCACTATTTAATTAAAGGATACTATTATGGGTAAAGCACTACTTTTGTCTTTGTTGATTTTCTCAAGCAGCTTATACGCAGAGCAAAACACTAAGCAGCAAAAAATAGATGAGCTAATTAACGTAATGAACATGGATGCGATGGTTGATTCTATGTATGGGCAAGTTGAGGGCATGATGAAAAATATGTCTGCTCAAATGGGCGTTAAGCCTTCTGAACAAGCTATTTTTGATAAATACTATGCAGATATGACCAATGTGCTTAAATCTGAAATGAGCTGGAAAAAAATGCAGCCTATGATGGTAAATGTTTACGACAAGCACTTTAATGAGCAAGAAATTGCCGATATGCTCGCGTTTTATAAGACAGAAACAGGGCAAAAAATTCTTAAAAAAATGCCTGTAGTAATGCAAGAATCGATGCAAATGTCGCAAAGTTTAATACAAGATGCAATGCCAAAAATTCAAGATATAGCAGGCAAGCTAAGTGAAGAGCTAAAAGCCTCTCGCGAGCAAGCTAACTAGAGGCTGTTAATTAAAATTAAAGTATTAAAGAACAACAGCTCCTAATACTTTTACCCCTTTTATTTGAGCGCTCTAGCCAGAGCGCTTTTACTTTTGCGCTAAATCAGCTTCAGTAAATTTAAATTATGCTTTAATGCTCCCTCTATTGACCTATGTGTTGCACATAGGTTTATTATTGATCTATTGAAATTCCACGGAGCTAAATTATGTATGTAAAACAATTAGCCAAATTAATGGATGTGACGCCTGATACCGTTCGTCATTACACCCGTGTGGGTCTTTTAAACCCAATACGCAGTGAAAACAATGGATACCAGCAATATACCAAGGCAGACAAACAGCGGTTACAATTTATTATAAGCGCTCGCCAATTGGGGTTTTCTATAAAAGATGTGCAACATATTATTGGTGAGTCAGAGCAAGGCAATTGCCCATGCCCACTTACGCGTAAGATTATAGCCAAGCGTTTAGAAGAAACGGAAGCGCTGTTTCAAGAAACGCTTAAATTACGTACGCGTATGCAATCGGCACTAAAACAATGGGATGCATCTGCCGATGGTGCTGTTTCAAGTGATGTATGCAGTTTAATAGAAACATTTATCGATCCTATTCCAAAGCCTGTAAAAATAGAGGTGCGTGATGAGTAGCAGCAAAAACACCGAACTTAACTTTATGATTGAAGGTGCTAATTGTGGCAGCTGTGTTGCTAAAATAGAAAAAGCCCTAAAAAGTGTGCAAGGCGCAAACAATGTAGAAATGAATTTTGCAGAGCGTACAGTACGAGTAGAGGGAAGTGCTGAGCAAAACACACTAATAAAAGCGGTTGAAAACATAGGCTATGGCGCAAAACCTATGAGTAATAAATCTGATCAAGACGCTCTTGACGAAAAAGCTAAATCGGATGATGCGCACTATAAAAAACTCATGCGAAATATGATGCTTGCCTTAGGTTTAGGTATACCTTTAATGGTTTACGGCCTTATTTTTGATATGAGTGTATCGACAACAACGCAGCGCATTGCATGGTTTGTTGTAGGCATTATTACCCTTGTGGTAATGGCGATATCGGGCAAGCAGTTTTATAGAGGTGCATGGCAGGCATTTAAAAACCATGCTGCAAATATGGATACGTTAATAGCGCTCGGTACAGGCACCGCTTGGTTATATTCAATGTTTGTTGTAATTGCACCTAGTTTATTACCTGAAGTGGCAAGACACGTATATTTTGAAGCATCATCGATGATCATTGGTTTAATTAGTTTAGGCCTTGCCTTTGAAGTAAAAGCTCGCGGGCGCACTTCGCAGGCAATTAAGCGCTTAATTGGATTACAAGCTAAAACTGCGCGTGTTGTACGCCAGGGGCAAGAGCAAGATATTGATATAAATGATGTGCAAAAAAACGATCACGTACGCGTACGTCCTGGCGAAAAAATACCGGTAGATGGCAATGTACTTGAAGGTAGTAGCCGTGTTGACGAGTCAATGCTTACAGGTGAACCTATGCCTGTAAGCAAACAAGCCGATGATAAAGTTGTTGCTGGCAGCATAAATAAAAGTGGCACTTTATTATTTGAAGCCACGCATGTTGGCCACGAAACCACCCTTGCCAATATTATTAATATGGTAAAGCGAGCACAAAACTCAAAGCCTTCAATAGGGCGCTTAGCCGATGTTATTTCGGGTATTTTTGTACCCACAGTGATGATTATTGCCATATTGGCTGCGCTCGCATGGCTAAATTTTGGCCCAGAGCCTTCAATTGCTTATGCAGTGGTCGCGCTTACCACTGTGCTTATAATTGCGTGCCCGTGTGCGCTTGGTTTAGCAACGCCTATGTCGGTAATGGTAGGCGTTGGTAAAGCGGCTGAGTCGGGTATTTTGATTCGTAATGGCGAGTCACTGCAAACCACCTCTAAAATAACCACCATGATTTTAGATAAAACCGGCACTATCACGCAAGGTGCCCCACAAGTAACAGATGTGGTTACGTTTAATAGCGCAGATGAAAACAACGTAATGCAGCTAGTTGCAAGCCTAGAGAGTAGCTCTGAGCACCCTCTGGCAGAGGCTATTATGCAGCATGCTAAAAAACAAAACGTAACCTTGAGTAAAGCTACTGATTTTGACGCCATTACCGGTAAAGGTGTAAGCGGTAAGGTGAATGGGCAAATTTTGTTATTTGGTAATAAAGCGCTTATGGATAAATACGAGATTGCTGTTGATGAGGCTACTGAGCAAGCGCACAGGTTTGCAAAAGAGGCTAAAACGCCCATGTACTTTGCTTGTGATAACCAGCTAACAGCGTTAATTGCGGTGGCGGATCCGATAAAAGAAGATTCTGCTGAGGCAATAAAACGACTACAACATAAAGGTATTCACCTTGTCATGCTAACAGGGGATAACAAAGCGACAGCACAAGCGGTTGCGAAAAAAGTAGGAATAGATGACTTTATAGCTGAAGTTTTGCCACAGGACAAAGTAAACGAAGTGAGTAAACGTCAGCAGCAGGGCGAGATTGTTGGTATGACTGGCGATGGTATTAACGATGCTCCTGCGCTTGCTAAGGCGGATGTAGGTTTTGCAATTGGTACTGGCACCGATGTAGCTATAGAAAGTGCCGATATAACGTTAATGCGAGGCTCACTCCATGGCCTAGCTGATGCAATAGCGATAAGCAGCGCAACTATTGGTAACATTAAGCAAAACCTATTTGGTGCCTTTATATATAACGTAGCGGGTATTCCTATTGCCGCAGGCGTACTTTATCCATTTTTTGGTTTGTTATTAAACCCTGTTGTAGCAGGAGCTGCTATGGCACTTTCATCGTTAACGGTGGTCACTAACGCTAACCGCTTACGTTTTTTTAAGCCTAATAAATCTTAGGGAGTAAATTATGTTGATGATTAATATACTCGGCGCCATTTTAATAGCAGCTATTATTTACTGGTTTTGGTTATATAAACCAAAGCAAATTCAAACTGATAACAATACAGTCACCATAGTAGTAGATAACGGCGTGTACCAGCCTGGTAATATAAAAGTCGCGGCCAATAAACAAGTCACGCTTACTTTTAATAGAAAAGACAGCGCGCCGTGCGCCGAAACCGTCGTATTTCCAGAGCTTGATATAAGCAAAAGCTTGGCAATGGGAGATGATAATAAAATCACCTTGCCTGCACTAAAAGCTGGCGAATACGACTTTCATTGCCAAATGCAAATGTATAAAGGTAAGTTGACTGCTGAGTAACTTAAGCTTTAGTGAAGTAATATAAATACGGCCTAGCTGTTTGTTGAGCTAAACAATGGGTTAGGCCGTATTAATAAAAAAACGATTATTTAAAATTATGAATAAATTAAACCCTAAAAAATTACTCAATAGTAAATGGACCGCCACACCAGCAATTAATAAAGAAAAACATTTTATTATTGTCGAAGTTGAATACGATGAGGACGCCAATGTAATAGCGTGCATTACTGAGTCGGTATTTTCTAAAAACCAATACCCAATTAGTTGGCGCGATTTAAAAGACGCTCAAAAGTGGTGCCAAGGCTGGAAATAGCTTCCATGCATTCAACTTTTACATTTTTTTATAAGCAAAGCCACTGAGTAAAGGCTTTTACCGTTGGTACTGCATTTAAACTCCCTCCAAAAAACATAATGTTAAAGAGGATTTAATAGGTCTTAGGCTTTGCAAATTTCTCTTTTAAATACAGCGCCCATAATAAAATTCGCCATTTGGCAACAAAACCATGTTTTTCTAAATATTTTTAAAAATCACGATAAAATATTTTTAAATTATTTTAAAATTCATTTATTTCAAAGGCTTAAATTTTTTAGCTTTGTGCTTTAAACCCCATTTATTTTTCTGTTCATATTAAGTTTATTCTCATAACCATCAAATTATTGGTTTTAGTTTGTAATTAGCTTTTGTGTGTCTTTTTTATTAATTATAACTTATTGATTAAATTGATATATTTGTAACCCTACTGACTGCTGTTGCTAAAAAGCAACAAAATTACTCCCATCATAATGCTTTGCCGATACATTTTAAGCTTAACTATATGTTTTTAAATAAAAAATAAAACATGGCATCGAAGTTGTAATACCTAAGATGTAATTAGCAAAACGTGATGAAAGCCTCTGGCCTTAATCGCAACAACCCAATGAAGGAATACGATTATGAAAACATTTCAGTCAACATTAGTACTAATGGCTTTAGCTTCTTCATCAGCGGCTTTTGCAGCAACAGATTTTGATACGTTAGACACAGATGGTAATGGCGCAGTTAGCCTAGCCGAAGCATCAGTAGATGCAGAACTTTTAGGCCAATTTGAAGAACTTGATACAAACCAAGACGGTGAGTTATCACAAGATGAGTTTTCAAAGGCATAAGTTAAAACCAGCTAATGCTCTATGATGCGATCTAAATTCTGAGTTGCCAAAGACAACCTAAATAGGCAAGGGAGCCTATTAAAAAGAATAACCAGGAAGTGAATAGTGACCAACATAGAGCAAATTTTTAGAGCTATTTAGATTTTGCATGTAATTGAAGGATTTAATTATGACAAAGCTGCAATCAGCCCTCGTTCTTTTAACACTGGTTTCATCATCAGTGGTATTTGCAAATACAGATTTTAAAACCCTCGATGCACACGAGCAGGCTTTACAATCTCAAAACGAAGTGCAAACAAAGCAATTGATGGAACAATTAAATATGCAAAGTCATGATGGCCTAACTGAAAACGATTTTTTTGAATATTAATTTATACAAAATCGACTCCTAAAGGATCTTCGAAAAGGACTTCTTACCCATTAATCAGGCTTAACGTCTAAGGAAATGATTATGAAAACACTACATAAAACGCTAGCTCTTGCGGCACTTGTTTCTTCTTCAGCGGCTTTTGCTGCGGTAGATTTTGATTCTTTTGATGCTGATGGCGATGGTGTAATTAGCAAAACAGAAGCAAAAGTTAATTCTCAACTAGTGCAGTTATTTGATCAATTAGATGCAGATGGAAATGGCGAGTTATCTAAAGAAGAGTTTTCAAAGGTTCAATAATTAGCTCTATATTAAGAGCATTAAAAACCTAACCGGTCATACTCACAAAGCAGCTAAGTAATTAATACTTAGCTGCTTTTTTTGTGCGTTAAAGAAGAATTTAAGCTGATTTGGCCCCAAAGGAGTGCAACCTTTAGCTTATTTAAAATATAAGTTATTGAATATACTTGCTTTTAATACTTGGTTTTAAACTTGCTTAGCTACTTACAGAGTTAATCTATGAGTGTAAAAATATGGCGCGAATGAGTTATATAAGTAGTGTAGAGCGTTACCACGAGTATGAGCATGTAATACATAGCTTGCTCGAATCAATTTTAATGAGTATTGAAGATGGCTTAACTAAAGAGCGAGATACTCGTTATCTTGTAAAGCAGTATCCATTTTTAGAATTACAATATTGCTTAAATGAACAAGGCTTGCAGCAAGGCAATAATGTATGTTTTAAACGCGCGTATGCAAAAAAATTAGGCACAAGCGGGAATCAACAAGATTTAAGTGAGCGCCCTTACTTTTTACAATCAAAAGCGAATGATGCAGTGTGCTTTACCGATCCTTACATTTCGATTGCAACGCATCATTTATGTATATCGGCAATTAAAGAGCTTAAAAAACCCATTAATAATCAACACTATTTAGTGGTTGATGTAAGCTTAACGCAGCTTATAGAGTTTATTATGGGGGATACTGCACGCGCTAATATGTCACCTTACTTTAAAGCTGGGTACGGTGTTATTGTGGCATGCTTATTTGGCCTTGTGTTATTTTTGCTAAACATTGTTTTTAGCGATATATATGCATTACTAACTCATGTAGACACATCATCAGATCCCTTAGAGCCCTTTAGTATCATTATTTATATCACGCTTGCGTTAGCAGTATTTGATTTAGGTAAAACGATACTCGAAGAAGAAATTTTAATGCACAAGGATATTTTTAGGCATTCATCAACACGGCGCACCATTACCCGGTTTATATCTACTGTGCTAATCGCTATATCTATTGAGGCGCTATTAACTATGTTTAAAGCGGCGCTGGGGCAGGCTGAATACCTAATGCCGGCTATTGCGATGATGTTAGCAGTGGTAGGGCTTTTAATTGCATTAGCTATTTATGTTTACTTAGGCGCTAAGGCTGAAACCCTATTAATGCGAGCGCGCTTAAAGCAAAAATCCTCCAAATAGGAGGATTTTTATTATATAAAATTCAAACTGCTAAGCTTGTTTATTATGGCTTATCTTGTGCGCGTTTTGCTTTAAAGTCTGAGTCACTAGTCCATTTAGGCCAGTCACCGTTATTAGCAAGTTGCGAAGCTATATCAACAATAAGCTCTATATCTTGCTTTACGCCACCTAAAGACCAATCAGCTGAGTAGTCGTCGGCTTCTTTATGGTATTTATGCGCAATGTAATCAGGGTCGGTATCGCCAAGGCTCATAAACAATAAGCTAGGAACGCCTTGCTTAGAAAGCGAGAAATGATCAGATCTAAAAAACAAACCATTTTGCGGGCGAGGATCCATTTTAACAACGCGGCCTTGCGCTTTAGCGGCTTTTGCTAAATAGCTTTCCATTGTTGATAAGTCTTTGCCGTACTGCAAAATATAATCAGTACCGGCAAGTACGTTCATACCATCAATATTTAATAGCCCTACCATTTGCTTTGTTGGTACAACCGCACCCGAGGCAAATTCTTGCGAGCCAATTAACCCCGTTTCTTCTGCGGTAAAGTTGGCAAAAATAATTGAGCGTTTAAACGGTGTTTGCTGATGGATTTGATTCATAATGCGTGCAATTTCAAGTGTTGCAGCTGTGCCTGAAGCGTTATCTACCGCACCATTATAAATTTTAGGACCACTATCGGTTTGTTTCGTACCAAAGTGGTCCCAATGTGCGCTTATAACCACGTACTCGTCTGGTGATTCGCTACCAGTAATTTGCGCAACTACATTATGTGATTTGGCATGCGATACCTCGTTTTTAAACGAAAGATCCGCTTTTAAATTAAGTGATGTGGCTTTAAAGCCATCACTTAGAGCGCTTTGTTTTAAATCTTGATAGTTAAGCTTTGCAGCATTAAAAATTTGCTCAGTAGCATTAAGAGTTAGCCACCCCATAACAGGTAATTTAGAGGCGTTTAAATTGTTATCCATTAAGGTATATTTTGTTCCGGTGTTTGAACTTTCAACTACGCCCCAAGGGTAGGCCGCAGGGGCTGTTTCGTGCACAATAAATACCGCTTTGGCGCCTTGGCGTGCTGCTTCTTCATATTTGTAAGTCCAGCGACCGTAGTAGGTCATAGCGTTACCCGTAAATAGCGCATCATTTTGAGTGGCAAATCCAGGGTCGTTTACCAATACGATAACCGTTTTACCCTCTACATCAATGTTTTTATAATCGTTCCAGCCGTATTCTGGTGCATTAATGCCATAGCCCACAAATACAATATCAGAGCTTCGCACATCTATTACTGGCTGTAGTTGCTCGGTACGTGCAGTAAAGTCTTTACCCGCAACAAAGCTTAAATCAGCCACATTTAACTGCATATTTTGATTAGCCGTCACCATCGCCATTTTTACCGGCTGTAAGTATTTGCCTTTATAAGCACCTGTTAAACCAAGTGCTTTATATTGCTCGCTTAAGTAACCTACTGTTTTTACTTCACCATGAGTAAGTGGGCCGCGACCTTGAAAGTCGTCAGAGGCTAACGTTTTAATATGCTGTTTAACGTTATTTAGGCTCACGCCAGAGGGTGTTTCTAGAGGAGAGTGTTTGTTAGCAGGCTCTGAGCAGCCAAAGAGTGCAACTAGCAAGCTTAGGCTAGCGCTTTTTAAAAGAGTAGAGGCCATAGTCTTCAAATAGTTTTAAAAAATGGCTTTTAATATAAAGGAAGCAGCGGCGTTATGTCGAATTTTTATCGTGGTGTTTTAACACTCAGCCAAAAAATTGAAAGATTACGTATTGGAGTGTATAAATAATCAACAACAATAAATGGAGCACACATAATGAGCCAATCTAAAAAAAGCGGATACTTGTTTATAGGCAGCGGCGTAGCATTTTTTGTAGCAGCTTTGCTTGCACAGCAAGCGATGTTTTTTGCTTTAGCTGTATCCTTTGTATTGTTAGGTACAATAAGTATAAAAAAAGCGGCTTAATAGCCGCTTCACTTATTGAGTAGGCTGTAACCACCACTTGTCGTGTATGGGTTTATCGCTTGCGTTAAATATTTGTCCAAACTGTGGGGTACTCAACACTACATTATTGGCTGTACTTGACGTTGTTACACGTTCAAGCGGATCTACCCAAGTATGAAATGCTAAATCAAATGTACCGTTATGAATGGGCACCATGGTTTTGCCTTTTAGATCAATGTGCGCCTTAACAGACTCTTCAGGTGTCATATGAATATCGGCCCAATCTTTGTCGTAGGCCCCGGTTTCGATAAGCGTTAAATCAAAGGGTCCATATTTATTGCCAATTTCTTTAAAGCCCGCAAAATAACCAGAGTCGCCACTAAAATAAACACTTTGCTGCGCTGTTTTAATAACCCACGAACCCCAAAGTGTGTTGTTTGCATCACTTAATCCACGGCCCGAAAAATGCTGAGTAGGAGTAAAGGCAATTAAAGCGTACTCAGTTTGCTGTTCTTGCCACCAATTAAATGACGATATTTTACTTTGTGCAATGCCCATTTTTGTAGGTCGGTTTCAACACCTAAAGGCACATAAAAGTGTTTTGTTTTAGCTGCTAATTGTTTTACGGCTGCTTTATCAAGGTGGTCGTAATGATTATGCGATATAAGTACTTTATCTATTTCAGGTAGATCAGCAATACTAATTGGCGTTGGTGAAAACCGTTTTGGACCTAAAAATGAAAATGGTGAAGCGCGCTGGCTAAAAACAGGGTCGAGTAACCAGTACTTTCCATGTACTTTAAGTAGCACACTAGAGTGCCCTAACTTTACAACATGAATAGTATTACTACTTAATTTATCCAGCATACTTTTAGTTAATGTATACATAGGCACTGGGCTTGAAGGGGTTATATTAGTGCGCTTTTCTTTAATATAACGCATAAGTATACCGAGTGTTTTTTTTAATGTTGTAGGTTCAACTTCTTCCTCATTGTAAAATTTCCCGTTATTAAAGTGCTTAATATTGGCTGTATTATTTAAACCTTGAGCAACTAAATTCTTATTCACGCTATATACTCCACAAATAATAATGGCGATGAGCACAACAAACCACTTCAAAAATGTCATCGTAAAACCTTAAGGTAAACTAATGAGTGTAGTTTTTCATTGTTCAATAAAAAAGTAAACTACTTAGTGCATTTATTTGTTGTTCCGTTAAAATGCACACATTAATAATTACAGGCTCTATTATGAAATTATCAGAAAAAAAGCGCATAGATATACTCCAAGCAGCAGAGCAGCTATTTTTTGAAAGTGGTGTAGAGCACACCAGCATGGATCAAATTGCAGCTAAAGCAGGCGCCTCAAAACGCACTGTATATAATCACTTTACAACTAAGGATGAGTTATTTAAGGCAATTTTAAACAACATGTTAGCCAAAATTAATCATGGTGAGGTTATTCACTTTAATGAAGGTGAGCCTATTGATCAGCAGCTTATTAGCATTGCTGAGCAAGAAGTAGCGATGCTAACGGCTCCTGATTTTTTACGCCTAGCTAAAATTGCTTTTATGCAAATGCTACAAGAGCCACAATTAGCTAAGTCTTTAAGTAACAATACCATGGGGTGTATGACTTATTTAGAAGGTTTTTTAGAGCAAGCAAAAAAAGCAGGCGTTTTAAAAGGTGATGAGCTAAATGTAGCCGCTAAACAATTTGTGTACCAATTAAAATCGTTTGTGTTTTATCCGCTACTTTATGGGTTTGAAACAGCAGCAGAGCAGCAAAATAATAAAGTAATTGAGCAAACAGTCAGCTTATTTTTGGCTAAGTATAAAGCGTAATCTTAAAAGTAAAAAACCAGCATATAGCTGGTTTTAATCATATATAGCAAGCAGCTAATTACTCATCTGCGTATTTTACGCGGATTTTACTTTTATCAACGCTTAGTTGATTGAGTGCTTTAATAGCGCTTTTGCTTTCTATGTCGTTTGGCATTTCTACAAAGGCAAAGCCTTTTGACTGGCCAGTCTCTTTATCAAGTACTAAGTTACAAGTAGTCACTTTACCGTGAGCTGCAAACAACGTACGAAGTTCTTGCTCGGTAGTAGCACGAGACAAGTTACGAACTAATAATTTCATATTTAACCTAAATAATGGGTTCAGTAATGATTATCTCAAGTAACTTAGCTTTAACCTAATTTTATTTTTATCCTCTCATTTAAAGCTGCTTTTATGAAGTAGTTAAGCCTAAAAATATAAAGCCACATTGGTAATAAATATCTAGTTATTAAAACAAATAATTGGTAAGTTATATTTCACTTTGTTTACTTACCGTTTACCTGGACTGGTTGTTTATGTCAAAATTTGGCTTACGTGTTTTAACTATTACTTCTGTTTGTTTTTTGGCTGGTTCAGTTTTAGGTTGTGGCAGCTCAGAGTCAAAAAGTGAGCCTGTAAATGTATCGGTAGCAGCGCAGAACGCCGCGGTAATTAGCGGTCAAACAGCTGTAAGTATTGAAAATATCCGAGAAGCTGTAATAACAGGTGAACTATCTATAACGGATGCACAAACCAACGAAGCAGTATTTAAAACGCAAAGCAATAACACCATAGCTTATGGTTTATTTAGTTTAACGCAAGAGGGAATTTGGTCATATACACTCAATGTTGACCATGCCACTGTTAGTGCACTAAACGAAGGTGAAACCTTACTTGATGAAGTAATTGTCACATCAGCTGATGACACGACAGCTAAAGTGTCTATAACAATTATAGGAGTTGCACGCGCTGATGATTTTATAGTAAGTGAAGAGACAGCGCTTAATGCTGATGGCGCTAATACAGGGCTAAGTGCTTATACGTTAATAGAAAATGCTTTTAGTGAAGGTTCAATTGAATCGCCCGATATGTATAGCGGGAATCATCAAGAGGTTGAGCATATTATTGAAGACACCGACTCAATAATTGGTAACCACTTTGTGTTTTTAGCGCATCGCGATGACGACCAAGATAAAGACAAAGGCGCAAGCGACCGGCAGCGCAACGAAATAAAAGCTTATGATAAATCACCCGCGGCAACACTTGCCTTTAAAGACGAAACTGTACAATACAGTTGGAAATTTAAAGTCTCTAGTGAGCTTGAGCTGAGCAGTAAATTTAGTCATTTTTTTCAAATAAAAGCCCGTAACGATAGCAACGACAACACTAATGGCAACGACGATCAGCCTATTATTACGCTCTCGGGTGCACAAAAAAACAGTACAGGTAATCAGCTGCAAGTGCGATATAGCGCAGGTTTTGACGAAAACGGTAACAGCACTGGGTTTGACAAAAACCTTATAGAAACCGACTGGTCAATTATTACGGATGAATGGGTAGCGGTATTTGTTCAAGCTACTTTTAGTGAAGAAGGCAAGCTTGATATGACCCTCACCCGCTTAAGTGACAACGAAGAGCTATTTAATATAAGCGAGCAAAACATAGATATGTGGCGTGGTTTTAGCGATGATGACTTTGCTCGCCCTAAATGGGGAATTTATCGCTCAATAGCAGAAACCGATAGCCTTCGCGGCGATGAAGAGCAGGTACGATTTGCCGATTTTGTGATTAAAAAAGGCGTTTTAACAAAGTAGCCGAGAGAATGGATGAATAATACTCACAAAAAAGCCCTTAACAATTTAATTGCTAAGGGCTTTTTTAATGCTTTTTAAAAAAGCAATTATTTTACTTCTTTACCTGCGGCTTGTTGGTCAGCATGGTAACTTGAACGAACAAATGGGCCAGAGGCTGCATGAGTAAAGCCAATTTCATCGGCATACTCTTTTAAGCCGTCAAACTCTGCTGGTGGCACGTAACGTTTAACTGGTAAGTGATGCTTAGAAGGCTGTAAGTATTGGCCAACAGTAAGCATATCTACGTTATGCGCACGTAAATCACGAAGTACTTCTTCTATTTCGCTAATTTCTTCACCTAGACCAACCATTAAGCCAGATTTAGTTTTTACTTCTGGGTGTGCTTCTTTAAAGCGACGAAGTAATTCTAATGACCATTTATAATCGGCACCTGGGCGCGCAAGTTTGTATAAACGCGGCGCTGTTTCTAAGTTATGGTTAAACACATCAGGTGGTGTCTCAATTAAAATTTCAAGCGCACGGTCCATACGACCACGGAAATCTGGCACTAAAATTTCGATGGTAATGGTTGGGTTGTGCTTACGAATTTCGCGAATACAATCGGCAAAATGCTGTGCGCCGCCATCACGTAAATCATCACGGTCAACCGAGGTAATTACTACGTAGCTAAGCTTCATGTCTTTAATTGTTAGTGCAAGCTTTTCAGGCTCTGCTGCATCAGGTTTTAATGGACGACCATGGGCAACATCACAAAACGGGCAACGACGAGTACAAATAGCACCTAAAATCATAAAGGTTGCTGTACCGTGGTTAAAACACTCTGATAGGTTAGGGCAAGACGCCTCTTCACATACTGAGTGCAAGCCGTGCTTACGCATTGCTTGTTTAATACCGTCTATACGCTCTGTTGATTTTGGTAAGCGAATTTTAAGCCACTCTGGCTTGCGCAACATTTCAGTTTTTTCTGTTGGTAAAACTTTAACGGGGATCAACGCCATTTTTTCTGCGTCGCGTAGTTTTACACCTGGTTCCATTTTGACTGGTTTATTCATTCGTTTTCAAACCCTTCAGTATGCTTAACCTGTGTTGCATTAAGCTTCTTTATCATGTGTTTTACCAGCCCTTCACCTGCGCTTTGTAGGTTTTGAGGACCATTCAATTCTTTCGTTTGCACCATATTCATGCCGGCATAACCACATGGGTTAATGCGTAAAAACGGGCTTAGGTCCATGTTAACATTTAATGCTAAACCATGAAACGAGCAGCCGCGGCGAACTCTTAAACCTAATGATGCAATTTTGCTGTCGTTAACGTAAACACCTGGTGCGTCGGCTTTAGCATATGCATCAATACCGTATTCAGCGAGAGATTCAATAATGCACTCTTCAAGCCAGGTAACAAGTTCACGTACACCAATTTTTAAACGACGTAGATTAAATAATACGTACATCATTTGTTGGCCTGGGCCGTGATAAGTTACTTGGCCGCCGCGATCAACTTTAATCACTTCAATGTCGCCTGGGGCGAGTAAGTGCTCGTCTTTACCGGCTTGGCCTTGGGTAAAAACACTGTCGTGTTCAACAAGCCAAATTTCGTCTGGCGAGTTGTCATCGCGGGTATCGGTATAAGCCTGCATTTTTTGCCAAATTGGCATATAACGCTGACGCCCAAGCTGGCGAACTATTAAGGTGTTTTCGTTCACAACAAATCTCAACTATGGCTTAAAGCATGTGACGTACGTCATCGATATTGCTGATCACGTTGTAAATTTCTTCAATGTGCTTACCGCTTGTAACCGTAGCCACTAGCGTAACAGACTCATAATTACCTTTGCTGCTTGGTTTTACTTTTGGGGCGTAATCACCCGGAGCAATAGGTTGTAATTTAGTTAGAATTTGATCTGTTAGATTAACGTTCGCTAAACCCATAATTTTAAATGTGAATGGGCAAGGGTACTCTAGGTACTCATCAAATTTAGTATCTTTAACAGGTTGAACCACGACGGTGACTCCTCATACAAAAGTGTGGACTCTATGCAAAGCTCGAAGCTTAATACAGATAGGCAATTAGCAGTGTTGCATATATGGGGCGCATTCTAGCATTTTTCAAGCAAAAAAAAACGCCTCATAACAGAGGCGCTTTGTTTAACAACCCAACAACTGTGGGTTTATTTTTACGTTTACATAATTTGTAAGCGTAAGTAGTCGTAAATTTTGCTAAAGAAGCTGCCTTCTTCCACTTCTTCAAGTGTTACTAGTGGGTATTGTGCAATGTCTTCACCCTCTAGTTGTAAGAATAGTGTGCCTACTTTTGTGCCTTTAGCTAGAGGCGCTTCTAGTGTGTTGTCTAGCTCAAAGTTAGCTTTTAGGTTTTTATGTTGACCGCGTGGAATAGTAATTGGCGTATCTTCTAAAATACCTAACGATACGTTTTCTTTGTTACCCATCCAAATACGTTGCTCTGCAAAGCTATCGCCAGCTTTGTAAGGTGTAATTGTTTCAAAAAAGCGAAATCCGTAGTTAAGTAGCTTTTTGCTTTCTACTTTACGAGCACGTTCACTTGATGTGCCCATAACAACAGCGATTAAACGCATATCGTTTTTAGTTGCAGAAGTAACTAAGCTATAGCCTGCCTCTGATGTGTGACCCGTTTTAATACCGTCTACATCTAGGCTTTCGTCCCATAATAATGAGTTACGGTTGTACTGTTTAATACCGTTGTAAGTAAATGACTTTTGCTTATAAAGTGCGTACTCGTCTGGTACATCGCGAATAAGTGCAGCGCCAAGCGTTGCCATATCGCGTGGTGTTGTGTAGTGCTCGTTAGTATCAAGGCCGTGGCTGTTGATAAAGTGGCTATTACTCATACCTAATTTAGCAGCGTGGGCATTCATCAAATCAGCAAAGGCGCTTTCGCTACCCGCAATGTGTTCAGCCATTGCTACACACGCATCGTTACCTGATTGAATAATAATACCGTGGTTAAGCTCATCAACACTAATTTGCTTACCTACTTCAATAAACATTTTAGATGATTCAGGAAAGTTTTTAGCCCATGCTTTTTCACTTACCGTTACCATATCGGTAGGTGCAATATTACCTGCGTTAATTTCGGTGCCAATTACATAACTGGTCATCATTTTAGTTAAGCTTGCAGGTGCGAGTTGTGTATCTGCTTCACCCTCAGCAATTACTTTACCTGTTGTAAAGTCTACTAAAAAATAACCTTTTGCATTAATTTGAGGTGGTGCCGGAATAATTTGGGCGCTGGCTGAAAATACGGCGGCTGTACAAACTAAGCCGCATACACCTTTGAGGATTTTATGTTTAATAGATTTCATCATACTCATTAATGGTTAAAGTTAAAAATTCGCGTTATGCCATTCTAAAGGTCTTACTGAGTGTAAAGCAAGAACGCGTTTTGAAATTGATTTTGTTTTAATTTTTTTAATACCTGATCGGCATGTTGGGTGTCTTTTATTGGCCCTAAATGCAATCTAAAAATAGCGTCTTTTTGCACGATATTTGTTGGTAATTTGTATTGAGCACGCAATGTGCTGGCAAGCGCTTCTATATTAGCAAGTGTACTTCCTGCTGCTACTTGAATATACGTTTGACGCGCGGCTGATCCTGCAAGCGTAACGGCCTCTAACTTAACCTTGGCTGTACCATGATTGTAGTAGCCGAGTTTGTATGCGGCTGCGTAAGATAAGTCTATAATTCTATCATCATGAAATGGTCCACGGTCATTAACACGTACTATAACTGATTTACCATTAGCAGTGTTTGTTACACGTACAAAGCTCGGTAGTGGCAGTGTTTTATGAGCAGCAGTCATGGCAAACATGTCGTATGTTTCGCCGTTTGAAGTGTGATAGCCATGAAACTTTCGGCCATACCACGATGCAATCCCTTCTTCTTTATAGCCTGTTTCATCGAGCATTGGGCTGTATCGTTTACCTAGCACTTCGTATGAGCGACTCGCACTGGCACTTTTTTTAACATCAACCACAACCGCATCTTGCATTTCAAGAGTTGTAGGGGCTCTAAGCGGGGCTGCGTCATGGCGCATACTATAGCGGCTACTTGGGCCACTACTACATGCACTTAAAAACAGTATTAATGATGTAATAAATAAAAGCTTAGTTGAGTGTCGCATCATTTTAAAAGCATCCTTTTATCTGTCGCAATCGACATAATAATGCCAAATCCGGCCATTAACGTCACCATTGATGTGCCGCCATAACTAATTAGTGGAAGCGGTACACCTACAACAGGCAGCAAGCCCGACACCATGCCTATATTTACAAAAATATAGACAAAAAATGTGAGCGTTAGGGCGCCGGCTAATAACTTACCAAACGCATCTTGTGCGTTTACAGCAATGTATAAACCTCGGCCAATAATAAATAAGTACAGGCTGAGTAATACACATACACCAAATAACCCAAACTCTTCGCTTAAAACCGAAAATATAAAATCGGTATGGCGCTCTGGTAAAAACTCGAGCTGCGATTGCGTACCGTGTAGCCAGCCTTTGCCTTCTATACCACCAGAACCAATAGCTATTTTAGATTGAATGATATGATACCCCGAGCCAAGCGGGTCACTCTCAGGGTCTAAAAAGGTTAGTACGCGCTGTTTTTGATAATCGTGCATACCGTAGTGCCAAAATGGCCAGGCAGCGAGCCCCACTACAGAGCTTAAAAAGCCAATTAAGCGCCAGCTCAAGCCCGATAAAAACAATACAAAAACCCCAGAACTTGCAATTAATATTGAGGTTCCTAAATCGGGTTGCTCTTTAATTAATAGTGTTGGCAACATAACAATTACAAAACCAATAATTAAATGCATCGGGCGAGGTGGTAAATGGTTTCGGCCTATATACCAAGCAACCATCATAGGGACCGCGAGCTTCATTAACTCTGATGGCTGAAAGCGGGTGATCCCTAAATTTAACCAGCGCTGTGCACCTTTGGAGCTTACGCCAAATAAAAGCACGCCAACCAGCATAAGTAAGCCTACGCAATAAAGCGGAATAACTAAACGCTTGAGCGTAGCAGGTGAAAACTGGGCAAGTATTACCATGCCAATTATTGCGCCGCCCATACGAGTCATGTGGCGGAGCATCATTGCGGTATCTTGGCCGCTGGCACTGTAAACAATGGTAATGCTACCAGCCATCATAACTAATAAAGCAATGAGTAATGGCAAGTCGAGGTGCATTCGCATCCAAATAGAGCGTTTATCGTGTAATGCAGTCATTATTGTTGTTTCCCTGCCGGCTCAATAGGGTTAGCTGCAAAATAGTAGTCCATTAATTGGCGCGCAATAGGGGCGCCTACTGAACTACCACCACCAGTGTTTTCTACCACAATAGATACGACAATTTTAGGATCGTTATACGGTGCAAAACCAATGTATATAGCGTTATCTCGTTGACGCTCTTTTAGTGATTTTGCATCATAACGCTCACCTTGGGCAATACTGACTACTTGGGCCGTACCGGTTTTACCCGCAGGGTCGTAATTAGCGCCTTTAAATGCACGGTGCGCAGTACCTGTTACTTTTTTAACGGTGTTGTGCATAGCATCAAGCGCTATACGCCAATGATCTGGATTGTTTAATACAACAGGTGGTTTTTCTTCGCCATTAATTTGTGTAACTTGATCTTCTTTTTTAGCCACTTGGGCTAAATGTGGCGGATGGTTTATGCCTTTATTAACTAAAATATTGGTCGCGTTTGCTATTTGAATGGGTGTAGCTGTCCAGTAACCTTGTCCAATGCCTACAGAAATTGTATCCCCGCGCCACCACGATTCTTTAAAGCGGCCTTCTTTCCATTCTTTTGAAGGCAGTATTGCAGTAGTTTCTTCGTGTATATCTATTCCAGATAGATCCCCAAAGCCAAAACGCGCCATAAAGTTACTAATTTTTGTAATACCTAGGCGATAGGCCGCATCGTAAAAGTAAGTATCGCACGACTCTTCAATCGCTTTGTATACGTCAACATGGCCGTGTCCCCAGCGTTTCCAGTCACGCCATTTGTGATCCACATTAGGAATTTGAAAAAAGCCCGGATCCCACACCGACGTTGACTCTGTCACTATGTTTTCTTCAAGCGCGAGTATAGCCATATGAGGTTTTACAGTAGAAGCCGGTGCGTATCGCCCTTGTGTAGTACGGTTTATTAAAGGGCGGTCAGGATTAAGCAATGCTTTGTAATCTTTGCTGCTAATACCGTGTACAAATAAATTAGGGTCGTAGCTTGGGTTTGAATACAGCGCCAGTACACCGCCATCTTTTGCATCCATAACCACAATTGCACCACGCATATCTTTTAAAGAGTGCTGAGCAATTTGTTGTAAGCCAATATCAAGGGTAAGTACTATATCGCTACCCGGTTGTGGTGGGGTCATACTTAGTGTGCGAATTACACGGCCACGGTTATTTACCTCAACACGCTGTGAGCCAACTTGACCATGTAAAAGTTGTTCATAATATTTTTCTATACCGAGTTTACCAATGTCGTGCGTAGCACGATAATTGGTTGCTTGGTCTTCTTGCTCAAGCTTATTAAGCTCTTTACGGTTTAGTTTTGCTACATAACCTAGCGCATGGGTGAGTGTATCGCCGTAAGGGTAATAACGGGCTAGGCGGGCTTCAATACTAAAGCCAGGAAATTTATGCTGATTAACCGAAAACTTAGCAACATCAGACTCGTTTAAACGGGTTTTAAGTACTTGCGATTTAAAACGGCGAGTGTGTTTTATGTCTTTTAAAAAGTCTTCTTTTTGTTGATCAGTAATAGTAATTATTTTGCTAACTTGCTCAAGTGACTTGGCTAAATCGTCCACCTCTTCGGGAATAACCTCAAGGTTATACACTGGTTTGTTTTCAGCCAGAAGCACACCGTTTCTATCGTAAATAAGGCCACGGTTGGGGGCAATAGGAATTACTTTAATGCGGTTGTCGTTAGAGCGGGTTTGGTAATCTTGGTGGTCTTCTACCTGGATGGTATATAGGTTTGAAAGCAAAATAGCTACTAAACCTAATACAAATACAAAACCCACAAATGCACGCCGTGCAAATAAATTTGCCTCTGCTGAGTGGTCGCGAATAGTGGGTCTTTGTTTCAACATGGCAAGGTTTACTCGCGATGATAAGGATGGTTGTTATTTAAGCTCCAGCCACGATAGAGGCTTTCTGCAACAATAATGCGCACCAAAGGGTGCGGTAATGTTAAATTAGATAACGACCATTTTTGCTCCGAGGCAGCAATGCACTCTGGAGCAAGTCCTTCTGGTCCGCCAATAAGCAAACTTACATCGCGGCCATCGAGTTGCCATTTTTCCATACTTTTTGCAAGCTGGTGGGTATCAAGTGGTTTACCTGTCACTTCCAGTGTAACAATCCGATTGCCTTTAGGAATAGCGGCTAAGGTTTTTTCTCCCTCAATGTGTAAAATACGTTTTATATCAGCATTTTTACCACGTTTGCCTGCCGGAATTTCTATCAGTTCTAGTGCCATATCTCTAGGAAAACGGCGCTGGTATTCTGTAAATCCGGTTTCTACCCATGCTGGCATTTTTGTACCAACAGCAATCATTTGTATTTTCACGTATTACTTCCAAGCTCAATTAAAAAATAGTGGAGTTTAGCCCCACAGTTTTTCTAGATCGTAATAGCTACGTGCTTGGTCTTGCATCACGTGTACAACCACATCACCTAAATCAACAAGCGCCCATTCACCATCGCTTTGGCCTTCATAACCTAGAGGCTCTGCATCTGCATGACGAGCTTCTTTTGCTAAATGATCAGCAATTGATAAAACGTGACGTTTAGAAGTACCAGAACACACAATCATAAAATCTGTGATGTCTGATGATTTGCTTACGTCAATATGAACTATGTCACGTGCTTTCATATCGTCAATTTTATCTAGTGCAAAGGCAAGAAGTTGTTTCGAATCCAAGGTTTTGTCTCAATATTAAATTTAATAGCGCGCATTTTAACACGCTAAGGGGTTTTAATCATCACTTTGATAGAGCTGGTGTTGCTCAATGTAATGACTTACGGAGTTGGGTAATAGTTCATTCTTTTTATTGGTTTTTTTAAGTTGCTCACGAATCACGCTTGAGGCAGCGTCAAACATATCCCCAGGTAAAAAATAAAGTTTACCTGCTGGGGCTTGCTCAAGTGCGTGCGCCTTATTTACTTGCGCGTGTTGCATATAGCTTTTAAGTCGCTCAGAAGGGTTAACTGTTTGCTCAGGGCGTTCGTAAACAACAATATGGCAAAGCTGTGTTATGGCTTGCCATTCGTACCATTTATCAAGGTTATTAAACGAGTCCATACCAATTAAGAATATAATTGGTGTAGTTGGGTGCTCAGCTCTTATTTCTTGCAAGCTTAATAACGAATACGATGGGCCGCTTCGATTTAGCTCTCTTAAATCAAGTTGAAAAAATGAATAAGGAGCAATTGCCGCACTGAGCATATTTATACGGTGCTCGGTGCTAATACCCGGCGCGGTTTTATGCGCAGGCAAAGCACAAGGCATAAAATACAAGGTATTTAAATTAAATGCTTTTACACATTGCTTGGCCATATTTATGTGGCCTACATGCACGGGGTCGAAGGTGCCACCAAAAATTGCAATCATTCTAAGTATCTTAATTTAATGCGTGACAAGGCATAGGAATATCAAGCGGCTGGCAAAATTTAATGCAAATATGAGCAAGCGCTTGGTATGGCGCAATTAAATTGCCTTGCTTGTAGCTTGAATCAAACAACGCAAGTTCGCTACTGATATGTTCAAGGGTTTGGATGTTTAATCGGTTTATGGCGTTTTGTACTGGGCCTTGTTGGTTTTTCCAAATTGCTTTTTGCTTAAATAAGTTAGCAATAGGTTCGCCGTTTAATAGACCAAGTTGCACACTCATTAAAGTGTTAAGTTCTTTATTTATAGCCCATAAAATACTCACCACTTCGGTATTATCGCTGGCTAATTTATTAAGTACTTTAATCGCCTGTTTAGCGTGCCCATTTAAAAGAGCATCACTTAAATCAAAAATATCAAACTTGGCTTGATTAAGCAGGCCTTGCATTACCAGTTGCTGGGTTATTAAAGCGTTACCGTGTAACAACGAAAGCTTTTCTAGCTCCTGAAAACACGCTAATAAATTGCCCTCAGTGGCGTTAATTAAGCTAATCTTTGCATCGTTTTGCATATTAAGAGACAGGCGATTAACTTGATCATCTAACCAGCGTTTTAAATGACTACCAGCAAGCGGATAACAAGGTACAAATACACCGTGTTTATCTAAGGCTTTAAACCATGCGCCGCGTTGTACTTCTTGGCTGGCTTTAGCGCCTTTAATAATTAATAGTGTGTCGGGATTTATTAGCTCAATAACTTTTTTGAAGGTGTTACTGCCAACTACACCTGGCTTTTGTTGGTTTAAATCAAGCTCAATAATAGTGCGTGCACTAAACAAAGACATGCTTTGATATTGAGCTATAATTTCTTGCCAATCAAACCCTTGCATTAAAGTAAACTTAATTACTTCATCAAAGCCTTGGGCTTTGGCGGCATCTCGAATTTGTTGTACGCATTGCGCTTCTTGAAAGGGCTCTTCGCCAAACACTAAATAAAAGGGTTTTAAGCCTTTTTTTAATTCACTGGTTAACTGATTGGCGTAACAGCGCATTATAGTTGTGACAGCTCTCTAACAATACGACGACTTGCTTGTTCACGAATTTCGCTAATAAGAAGTTCAAGTTCTTTTGCTTTAGCTAATGCGTGATCAGGGTCATCTTGGTAATTACGATAAAGCTCAAAGCGTTTTTCAATGGCTTTTTCACCCGGGCGTTTAACGATGTATGTTACACCATAAGCAAGTTCGTATTCAGCAACCTGACCGTTTTGAAACAACGACAGAGTTTGACGTTCAATGCTTTCTTTACGAAGGTAGAGCTGTGCAATATTTTTGGCTGACGGTTTTAGCTCAACATTACTCGCTTTTAACTCATTTTTAAGAGCTGCAAATAAAGTCGATTTTTCATCATCCCCTTTAAGTGTGAGCGTTTTAAGGTTATCAGGAAGGCTAGAGGCTTTCTTTAAATGAAAGCCACAGCTAGATAACACAAAACACATTAGCACTAAGGCTAATGTGTTTTTAATGGCGTTAAAGCTGACCATTTAGTTAGCTACCACGTTAAGAAGTTTGCCTGGTACGTAAATAATTTTACGAATGGTTGCGCCATCAGTAAATTTAGTTACGTTAGCTTCTGCAAATGCTAGTGATTCTACTTGCTCTTGCGTTGCATCTGCTGGCACAGTTAGTTTAGCGCGCAGTTTACCGTTTACTTGTACGATGATGAGCTTTTCATCTTCAACAAGGGCAGACTCGTCAACTTTTGGCCATGCTGCATCTAAAATTTCACCTTCTTTACCAAGCTCTTTCCAAAGCTCGTGCGATAAATGCGGCGTAATTGGTGCAAGCATAATAATTAATGCTTCAAGCGCTTCATTGGCAATCGCTACATCTTGGGTGTCGTTTAATGGTGCTTTTAATAACTTATTAGACAGCTCCATAATGGCAGCTATAGCGGTGTTAAACGTTTGACGACGCTCAACATCATCGCTCACTTTAGCAATGGCTTTATGTAGTTCACGACGAAGTACTTTTTGCGGGTTAGTAAGCGCCGATTTATCAAGTGCTTGGTAACCAACTGTTTTAACGTCTACCGCGTATTTCCATACACGTTTTAAGAAGCGGTGTGCGCCCTCTACGCCTGAGTCTGACCATTCAAGTGTTTGCTCTGGTGGTGCTGTAAACATCATGAATAAACGCACAGTATCTGCACCGTATTGGGCAATTACTTGTTGTGGGTCTATACCGTTGTTTTTAGACTTAGACATTTTACTCATGCCTGATGAGAATACCGGCTCACCATCTTCTTTATGCCATGCTTTAGTTACGCGGCCTTTATCGTCGGTTTCGGTATTTACATCGCTTGGCGAAATCCATACATCGCCGCCTTTTTCATCTTTACGATAAAACGTTTCGGCAAGTACCATACCTTGACAAAGTAGGCGATCAAACGGCTCGTCTGAATCTACTAAACCAAAGTCACGTAATAATTTATGGAAAAAGCGTGAGTATAGTAAGTGTAAAATTGCGTGCTCAATACCACCAATGTATTGGTTTACAGGTAACCAGTAGTTTGCCGCAGCAGGGTCTAACATGCCTTCGTCGTAACGTGGGCTACAGTAACGCGCGTAATACCAAGACGATTCCATAAAGGTATCGAAGGTGTCCGTTTCGTGAAATGCAGGTGCGCCATTTACCGTTGTTTTAGCCCATTCTGGGTCTGCTTTAATTGGCGATGTAACACCGTTCATTACCACGTCTTCTGGTAAGCGAACTGGTAGCATATCTTCAGTTGCAGCAAGTTCTTGGCCATCTTCATCGCTAAGCATTGGGATTGGTGAACCCCAGTAACGCTGGCGGCTAACGCCCCAATCACGTAGACGGAAGTTAACTTTACGCTCACCAACACCTAGCGCTTCTAGTTTGTCGGCAACAGCGTTAAACGCGCCTTCAAAATCAAGGCCGTCAAACTCGCCAGAATTAACTAATACACCTTTTTCGGTGAATGCTTCTTCTTTTAGGTTTACTTCAAGCTCAGAGCCATCAACCGGTGCAATAACTTGTTTAATGTCTAGGCCGTAAGCGGTTGCAAACTCATAGTCACGCTGGTCGTGTGCAGGTACAGCCATTACCGCGCCAGAGCCGTAATGCATAAGTACAAAGTTAGCAACCCAAATAGGTACTTGCTCGCCCGTTAATGGGTGAGTTGCGTAAAAGCCAGTTGCAATGCCTTTTTTCTCCATTGTTGCCATGTCTGCTTCGGCTACTTTGGTGTTTTTGCATTCTTCAACAAACATTGCAATTGCATCGCTATTTTTAGCGGCTTCTTGTGCAATAGGGTGGCCACCGGCAACAGCAAGGTAAGTTACACCCATAAATGTATCTGGGCGCGTAGTGTATACGCTAAACTTTTCGTTGTTATCGGTACGCGTAAACTCAATGTCTAACCCTTCAGAGCGACCAATCCAGTTGCGCTGCATGGTTTTAACTTGCTCAGGCCAGTCTTCTAATTTGTCTAAATCGTCTAAAAGCTCTTGTGCGTAGTCGGTAATTTTAATAAACCACTGTGGGATTTCTTTTTGTTCAACCACAGCGCCAGAGCGCCAACCACGGCCGTCAATTACTTGCTCGTTTGCAAGTACAGTTTGATCAACCGGATCCCAGTTAACCGTAGACATTTTTTTATACACTAGGCCTTTTTCGTAAAGCTTAGTGAAAAACCACTGCTCCCATTTGTAATATTCTGGGTGACAGGTTGCAATTTCGCGATCCCAGTCGTAACCAAAACCTAATTGCTTAAGTTGGTTGCGCATGTAATCAATATTTTCGTAAGTCCACTTTGCAGGGGCTGTTTTGTTTTTAATAGCAGCGTTTTCTGCAGGTAAACCAAACGCATCCCAACCCATAGGTTGCATTACGTTTTTGCCTTGCAGGCGCTGGAAACGAGAAACAACATCACCAATGGTGTAGTTACGTACATGACCCATATGCAGTCGACCACTCGGGTATGGGAACATAGAAAGGCAGTAATACTTTTCTTTGCTCTCATCTTCGGTGACTTTAAATACCTGGTTTTCTTCCCAGTAACTTTGGACTTTTGACTCTATGTCTTGCGGGTTATATTGCTCTTGCATCTATGATTCCAGACTTCTTGCAAACTAATAAAAAATTGCCGATAGGATACCCCAAATAAACGCCTAATCACAGCGTATAAATACGGTTTTGTTAAAATCTAACTTTCAGTTCAGGTTAACCTATACTTATCTATGTTAATGGCTAACACGCCCTTGATTTTGATGGAGTATAAAATGGCAGATTATAAAACATGGCTTAGCGATTTAACTCATTGGCTAAAAGATGTAAAAGATCATGAAGTAAAAGACGCAGTCACTCGATTTGTTGAATCTGAGCAAGCACTTAAAGACTTAGGCCAAGAAAGATACGCTTTATACAAAAGCTATTTGCAGCGTGATATAGAACACGTTCAAGAAAACGAATCTCACTATAATTCGCTTGCGTGGCAAGAACTTAAAGAGTCGTTGTGGTTTGAGCTCTCGCACATAGAAGACAAAACCCAACTTGAATGGCAATCCCTTAGTCAAGATTTAAAGCACAATGGTGTGTATCACGTGGGCGAATGGATAGCCATGGGCACATTAGTATGTAAGAATTGCACCCATAGTTTTGATATTTATCACGCTACACAAATTACTCCGTGTATTGAATGTGATGGGATCTATTTTAGCCGTAAGGCATTACAACCCTAAATATATGTATTAAGTGGCTTGTAGGCCACTTAATACGCCCAAAAGCCAGCGAATATGTTGGTAAAAAAAGAAGTTAGAATGACGAAAAAATTGCTGCCACTATCTGTTTCACAGCTCGCACCGAGTATTTCTACTAATCACGTAAACACGTGTATGAGCAATCCATACCCAGAGCAACTTACCTTTATAGGCCAACAACGTGCCCAAAGTGCCCTGGACTTTTCATTAGGAATGGAATTGCCCGGTTACAATGTTTATGTAATGGGCGAAGCTGCACATGGTCGTTTTACGCTTGTAAAAGATAAACTTAAACAACACGCCAAAGACCGTCCAACGCCAAACGAATGGTTATACGTAAATAATTACGACGACCACCGCGAGCCTATTGCGCTATTTATGCAAGCAGGGCAAAGCAAACAGTTAAGCGACGACATAGACTCGTTTTTAGATGAAGTGCTTGATACTTTTCCGGCAGCGTTTGACAACCCTGCATACCAACGCAAAAAGAAATCTATCGATCGTGAATTTAACGATGCCTACGACAGCGCTATTACCGCTGTAGAAATTGCTGCATTTGAGCAAAGCGTAGCATTAGTTGAAGAAAAAAATTCGGTAGGTTTTGCACCACTTGTTGATGGCAAGCAATTAAGTGATAACGAATTTGCAGAACTTGAAGAAAATTTACGCGAAGAGTTTTTTGAAAAAATAGAAAAGCTAGAAGATGCGTTAATAGAAGCGCTTATTGAATTACCTCGTTGGAAGCGCGAATCAAAAGAAAAACAACGTAACCTTAAAAAGTCGACCGCAGAGCAAGCTACAAAACCGCTGTTAAAAGATTTAGAACACAAATACGCAACCCATATTGGTGTACTGCGTTACCTAAAAGATATACGCGTAGAAATTATTGATGCGGTACTTGAGTGGCTTGACGACGAAGACGAAAGCGAAGAAAGCAAAGAAGACTTTGACCGCAAAGGCATGCTTACCGACTTTTTCGCACCTAACATTTTAGTTGAGTTTAAAGAAGACGATGCAGCACCTGTGGTATATGAGCCTAACCCAACGTTTGGCAATATATTTGGCAAAATTGAGTATTCAACTTCGCAAGGCTCACTTATAACAAGTTACCGCTCAATTCAGCCAGGGGCTTTGCATCGTGCTAATGGCGGTTACTTAATTATGGACGCCGAAAAAGTCATGGCTAACCCACAAGTGTGGGATGGTTTAAAGCTTTCGCTTAAAACACACCAAATTAAAAACGATTTACCGTACCAAGACAGCTCAGTTGGCAGTAGTTTTACACTTCGCCCGCAACTGATACCGCTTGATGTAAAAATTATTTTATTAGGCTCTCGTGAGCTTTACTACACCATAGGTGAGTACGACGAAGAATTTGCTGAACTATTTAGAGTACTTGCCGACTTTGACTATTACTTGCCAAGTAGCGATAAACTACAGTACCAGTTTATTACTAAAGTAACGCAGTATTGTGAGCAAACTTTAAAGTGCACAACAACGCAAGCCGCTATGGTGCGTTTACTTAAGTTTAGCTACCGCCAAGCAGAGCATCATAATAAGTTATCAGCGCGTTTTGCTGATGTACTTGAGCTTGTAGCAGAGGCAAGCTACTACGCCAAACAAGATAATCAAACGCTAGTTGATGCGCATCATATTGATGAAGCTATTGAAGGCAAGCAGTATCGCACCGGCCAAATTAGCGAAAATATGCTAAGCGATATAAAAGAAGGCCACACGCTTATTGCCACACAAGGCCAAGCAATTGGTAAAGTAAATGGCTTAACAGTGCTGCACATTGGCGATACCTCGTTTGGCACACCAGCACGTATAACCGCTACCGTATATGCAGGCGCCGATGGCGTAATCGATGTAGAGCGAGAAGCCGAGCTGGGTAAAGCTATTCACTCAAAAGGCGTAATGCTACTTACCGGTTATTTAGGTAACAAATACGCGCAGCACTTTAGCTTAACGCTAAGCGCCAACATAGCCATTGAGCAAAGCTATGGTTACATAGATGGCGATAGTGCATCACTTGCTGAGTTATGTGCGCTTATTTCAGCCATTACTAGTTTACCAATTAGCCAATCAATCGCGCTTACGGGCTCTATTAACCAACATGGTGATGTGCAAGCCATTGGTGGTGTAAACGAAAAAATAGAAGGCTTTTTTAAGCTGTGTAAAATGCGCGGCTTAACAGGCGAGCAGGGCGTTATTATTCCAAAATCGAACCAAGTTAACTTAGTGCTTGATGACGAAATACTTGATGCAGTAGAGCGCGGTAAATTTAATATTTACGCCGTAGAAACGGTAGACCAAGCACTTAACTTATTAATGGATATTGAAGCTGGCAATATTATTGATGGTGAATACCCAGAGGATTCTGTGAACGGCATTGCTTTAGCGCGTTTAAAAGATATTGCCGATATAGTTAATGGCGATAGCGAAGACGACAAAGATGCAGAGCTTGATGAGGAAAAACACTAAATGATCAATATAATTTTAGCGGTGATCATCGCTATATTTTGTTTTTTAATATTTCAAAATAGTAAAAAAGCAAAGCAACAAGCAGGTATAAATGCACAAATTGAAGCTGACTACCTAGTAGCTAATGCCCAAGTTGAGGGCGTAATAGAAACCAGCTCTGGCTTACAGTACAAAATACTACATAAAGGCGAAAGTGAAAATACACCTAGCCCAACCAGCATGGTTAACGTGCACTACCACGGTACATTAATCGACGGCACTGTATTTGACAGCTCAGTAGATCGTAAAACGCCAATTAGCTTTGGTTTACACCAAGTAATTAAAGGTTGGACCGAAGGCTTACAACTTATGAGCCCAGGTGATAAATACATTTTTTATGTACCGCACCAACTCGCCTACGGTGAAAAGCGAGTAGGGAGCATTCCCCCTGCATCACTGCTTATTTTTGAAGTAGAATTATTGGCAATTGAGTCGTAGTATTTACGATTAGCTATAAATAACAAGGAAGTAAATTATGAATAAAGACGAATTACTTAAAATAGCCAAAGGCGATATTAATTTTACCTTTCAATCTATTGTTTACTCATTAGCACTGTGTTTGTTAGTTACGGCTCTTTTTTTACTACAGATAAACGCTAATCTAAAAATGGGTTTAATTGTTTGTATTATCGGTGTGTTTGGCATGAGCATTTATAATAATTTAAATACCCGCCTAAATGCGGCACTTGCACTTATTGCGCTCTCACAAGAAAACCAAAGCACTAAGTAAGCAACGAGTTAGTTTAATAAATTGGTATAAGCCCTACTTTAATAAAGTGGGGCTTTTTGCTTTTAGCTAATAATAAAATTTACTCAAGGATTTTAATACGAGGTCGATATCTATAAAAGAGGTAAACTATTTTAGGGACAAAATAATGAAGGTTTCAGCGGCTCCCATTCCATACCAAGTAAACAGTTCTAATACTCAACCTTTAGCGAAATCAGATAAACTACCTGTTGAAAAAGCGAGTGAAGAAAAGAGCGAGGAAGAAAATGAGGAACAACCAAAATATGTGTTATCAAAGTTTTTAGATACCAAAGCACAAAAATACAGTGAAGATAACGCAACGTTTGGCAATCAGTATAAAAACTTAGAGAAAGTATATAAGCATTTCACAGGTCAAATTGCTGCATTACAAGAGCAAATTAACAAACTTAAGCAAAGCCCAGTTCAACGTAGTTTATCCGTAGTTCTTAGCGCCAATGAGCTAAATAAAAGCGATGCAACTTTAGCTTTAGATGCTAACCACCTAGGTGCAAAAAAATATAAAAACACACAACAGCGAGATCAAATAGATAGGCTTGAGCTGCAACTCGAGGAATTAAAATCAGAGCAAGCAGCTATAAAGCAGCAAATGATTGAGCTGGTTATTAGTGAAATAAAAAGGCGAGGCGATGACTATACAATTTAATGCCGCAGGGCTTACAGCTTAGCTTTTAAACTCGATTTTGCTCACTTCAAGTTTAAATTTACCCTCTTGTTTGCCTGCAATTAAAAAACCTAACTGTTTAATATCACTAAAATTAAGAGCTGGTTGTTGCTCAAGCACTCGCCCACGAAAAGTTAATGTAAAATCACCTGGAGTAAAGTGAATATCCATCCATTGGTTTTTAGTTGTGTTAAATGAATGTGTATAGGCTGGGCCATCAAGGTAGTCGGATGTTCTGAGTCTTAGTTGATAGGTTTTTCCATCGCCTTTAATGCGCAGCGCTATCGCTTTAGAGTTTTGACCTTGGGTGTCAAGTTCGGTACGTATTGATGCAAAACCACCGTTGTTTTCAAGCGATACATTCCCTTCAAATATTAAGCTTTTAGCCGTTTGGTTTACTTGGCTATTTGATACACCACCCATTACTGAGTCGTTTACTACATACCAATTTTGACTGGCATTTGCGTGCGTCGTTAAAAATAATGCATTAAATACAAAAAGTGATGAGAGCTGCAAAGTGGTCATGGCTGTTCCTAATAGCTTTAAATTATCAATACGGCTAAATATATTATTTGTTCACTTATTAAAGCTAATTATTTTTACGGCTCCATTTTTTCATGATTTTTTCAAACATAATTTCTTTATCAGTTTTATCTTCAGGGCAGGGTTTGCCGCTACCTTGAGGCAAACCGTTACTGCCAAATACGGTAGCAGTATCTATTAAATAGCACTTACCATTAAATTTTTCTAATCGCTTTGTCCCTGTTGTATTTTGACTAATTACTTCTGACTTATCAGACTTCACTGGCGCTTTAATAGTGGGCTCGTTGTTTATCTCTTCATTTGTAGAGCTTTTATCTTCACCAAAGGTGATCATTTTTTTATGAGTCATATTATTTACGGGTGAGCCAAACACCGGTGCATAGGGGTTTAGCTTTTTAAATGTTTGAGGCGATGTTGGTGAAGGAGCCGAAGACGATTTTGCAGGTGCGGCTGGCTGTGATTTAAGAGGTTCAGCAGAGTTATTTTTAAGCTCTGTTTGTGCCCTAGGTAACGTTGTGCGTTTATCTTGAGTGTTTTGAGTCACCTTAACTTCGGCTTTTGTAGAACCCGTTTTTACAGGTGTAGTGTTAGAAGTCGCCGTATTAGAGATATTTGATTTAGTATCTACAGGTTTTATATCAGGTGCATTGGTTGTTGTAGCAACTGAGCTTGGCTTAGGATGGCTTGCTAAATTAACTGTTACATAGGCTTGTACTATTGCGCTTTTTTCTTCTATTGGCTGCGCAACTTTAATCGATTGCGAAAACAAAAAGTACAACACAATAGCATGTATACAAAACGATATAGCCCATGGCCACGCATTCCCTTTATTCACATTAAACCCTCAACTTAATAGTGCTGTTATGAGTCAATAAATCTCATTTAGTTCATCTTAAGTTAAGGTGTTTTGCCTTGGTATATTGTTGCAAATTAAACAAAACTATTTTGCAATTTTTGTTGTTTTTGAATTTATTTAAACGCGTTATTATGAGCGCAATCAAGCTTAGGAGGCATTATGACATTACTTTTTTCACCAATAGAACTTGCTGGTAAAACATTAAAAAACCGCATTGTTATGCCACCAATGACACGCTCGCGTTCAACGCAGCCCGGCGATATAGCAAATGATTTAATGGCCACTTATTACGCACAACGTGCAAGTGCTGGGTTAATAGTTAGCGAAGGCACACAAATTAGTGAGCTTGGTAAAGGTTACGCTTGGACACCGGGTATTTATTCAAACGAGCAAGTAGCAGGCTGGAGTAAAGTAACTAATAAAGTACATAGCGCTGGTGGCGTTATGTTTGCTCAGCTTTGGCATGTAGGCCGAGTAACGCACAGCGATAACACAGGGGGCGTGCAGCCAATATCAGCATCGGCTATTGCCGCAAAAGACGTAAAAGTATTTGTAGATACTAACGGCGAGCCTGGCTTTGTAGATACTCAGTTACCGCGTGAGATGAGCAAGCAAGAGATTGAAAATGTCCTAGCAGAATTTCGCCAAGCGGCTAAAAATGCAGTAGATGCGGGCTTTGATGGTATAGAGCTTCACGCAGCTAACGGGTATTTAATTAACCAATTTTTAGACTCGCAATCAAACGCGCGTACTGATGAATATGGTGGCAGTGTACAAAACCGTTTGCGCTTTTTAGTTGAAGTCGTCAATGCTGTAAGTGATGAAATTGGCAGTAAAAAAGTAGGTGTAAGACTTGCGCCACTTACCACGCTTAACGGTACTGTTGACGATAACCCAGAGCAAACATATTTGGCTGTTGCACGCGCATTAAATGACGCTGGCGTAGGTTATATGCATATTGCTGAAGCAGACTGGGACGATGCACCTTTAATGAGTGTGGAGTTTAAACAGGCCATTCGTAAAGCGTACAGCGGTGTATTAATTTACGCAGGTAAATACAATAAAGAGCGCGCCGATGAAGCCCTTGCACAAGGTTGGGCTGATATGATTGGTTTTGGTCGCTCGTTTGTGTCAAACCCAGATTTACCAGCAAGGCTTGAGCAAGGCAAACCGCTAAATAGCCACAACCCAGACACCCTATTTGGTGGCGCCGAGCAAGGTTATACCGATTATCCAACCGCCTAATTGTTTATAAATAAAGTATTATGAAGGGCTGCATTTATGCAGCCCTTTTTTTATGCATGTAAATCAATAGCTTTAACTTGAGCTAAAAATAAAAAGCGCGTAAGTTAAATAGGTTACCCATTTTAATAACAAATATAAAAATGAAAGCCAAAGAAATAGAACAGTTAGCATTATCAGACTCTGAAACCAAAGACGTGATCACCCCGTACGCCTTTAAAATTGACCAAGCATTATTAGGCATACCTTTAGCTACCCCAATTAAACGTGCAATGGCTATGACCATTGATGTCGCTTTGATATTTATGGCCGCTAAGCTAAGCGCGACCATAATTGCATTTGTAGCTGCTATGGCTTTTTATAAAGGCACTGCACAGCAATACCTGCCAAAAATGTCATCGTTTTGGCGCAGAGCCCTAAAATTTTTTGCAGCGAGCTTTTTATTTGTAAGCGCACTCACCGTGCTCTCATTAGCGATAGATTTTTTTGAAGACGATAACGCTATTCAAGGTATAAAAATAGAAAAAGCACAGCAAAATGATGAGTTAAGTGAGCATGACAAATCAATAATACGCACATATTTAGCGCAAACAGACGACGGTAAAAACTGCGATGATGTTTGCCAAAGCGTTGCTCGTGCTAATTTAGTTGGCCAATTGCCAGCGCTTGCTGAAGTTGAAGGCGTTGGAGGGATTGAAGTTACGCGCGCATTATTGCACTTAATGGCTATTGATGATGAGCCTATAGCGGCAGATGATTTTAAAAATAATAATACAGAGCTAAAGAGCATTCCGGGTGAAGCTTCAGATGAAAACAATATAACTGAAAAAGCAGGCACTAAAAGCGAGAAAACCAAACCTGTCACCAGCATTTTGCAGTGGGGTAAAGGCATTATTCAAGACCTAGGCCTTGGTTTTGGTTGGGCGGCCGTTTATTTTACGTTGTTCTCGTTATTATGGCGCGGACAAACGCCGGGTAAAAAAGTTTGTAATATCCGTGTTGTCGCCTTAAGCGGTGAACCATTAGGTTTATTAGATTGCTTTGGCCGATATGGCGGCTACGGCGCCGGTTTTGCCACGGGCTTATTAGGCTTTTTACAAGTGTATTGGGACCCAAACAGGCAAGCCATTCAAGATAAAATATCAGCGACAGTGGTTATCCAAGGCAGTGTGAATCAAGTTGTAAATGTTGAAACCGTTGTAGATATGGTTCAAGGTTAACTTAAAATTTAAATGAGGGAAGGTGGTAAATTGTGGAACCATTAACAGTATTAACTTCAGCGGCTTTGAAGCAAGCTATAACCCACCTAACGAAGAAGCTCATTGATAAAGCTTGGGATATTGGTGAAAATCAAGGTAAAAATATACTAGGACAGCTATCTGAAGACTACCCTGCCACCATTTATACTGAAAGGTATGTTAATCGATTTTTAAAAATGAGGACACTACATAGCGCAGAGTCTGATGTTTATTTAAATGAAATATACTCACCCTTACGAATAGTTAAACAAGGAGCCTGTGAAGAGTTTGTTGTTGGCGACACTTTTACTTTAAATTTTAATCGAACAGTGAATATTATTGGTATTGCTGGGCAGGGGAAAAGTACAATACTTCGAAAGTTATTTCTTCAAGAAATCTATAAGACAGAAAGGTTCCCTTTTTTTATAGAGTTAAGAAAAATCGAAGAGAGCAGTATCTTAGATTATTTAAAGCAACAGCTTGAAGATATAGGTTTATCTTTAATTGAAGGTGATGTTGAGATACTACTACAATCGAGAAAAGTAGTTTTGATGCTAGATGGGTTTGATGAGGTAACTTCTAACCGTCGTCACCGATTATTAAATGAAATTAACCAATTAAAGACAAGATATAATTGTAGTGTTATCGTAACTAGCCGTCCTGGTACAGAAATATGTACCGAGATAGATATTATTAATTTTAAAGTTAAAACACTAAGCTGCAATGAGATCATATCAATTATTTCAAAACTTGATAAGAATTCAGCAAATGAAGAGCTAAAAGATCTAATAATTGATAATTTACAATTACAGGAAACATTAGTCAGTCCAATTCTTGTCAACTTGTTATACGTTTGCTACCCGTATCTTGATATTGTACCTAAAAATGTAATTGATTTTTATGATAAATTATTTATAACGCTTTTCAGTCGCCACGATAAAATTAAAAACTTCAATAGAGAAAAAAGCTCTAAAGTTTCTTCAATTGAAGCAGGGAACATTTTCAATGCTTTTTGTTTTGATAGCTTAAATAAGAATGTTATGGAGTTTACTGAGGAATCACTTTATAAGTTTCTAAACTCTGCATTAAAGCTTAATGGTACTTCGCTTGAACTCACAGAAAAAGTACAAAACGATCTTATAAATATAACTTGTTTAATACAAAAGGATGGATTTGATAAGTATCTTTTTCTCCATAAATCAGTTCAGGAATTCCATGCTGCTAAGTTTATTGCGTCTTTACCCTATGTACATAAAGAGAAGTTCTATTTAAAGCTATTAGAGGTAATAGATGAAGAGGATAAATTTGATAATGTTCTTCAATTTCTAAAAGAAATAGATACAAATGATTATAATGCCCTATTAGTTTTAAAGTATTTTCAAAACAAAAAATTAAATCGTTTAAATACTGAAAGCAAAGATACAATTCTTAGAAATATGATATCTGAAATTTTAAAAGCTAGGGTCATAGAGTTTGAAATTAAAGATGGGGAGTATGAAATCGCATCATTGGAATCAATAACAAGTAATAATTTATTATCAACATTAAATCTATTCAATAATGGTGTCAGAGGTGCTGTTATGGTTTCTGAAGATTTGCTCGAGAGCCATCTTTTCAAGCGTCAAAAAACTGCTTTAAATATCAACTTACTTACAGTAGCAGAGCTTAAGCAAATTTCCAGAAAAAGCAAAAAGCATGGAAATAGCTCCGGTATTGCAACGCTGAGCGTATTCGATTATTTAAAATTCTCAAAAGGGTATGATTCATTTGAAAAAGCTTTAAAAAATGAAATCATTACTTTTGTTACGGATATCTACTCTCCAATTGAAGAAAAAAATACAATGGTGGCTAGAGTTTTAGATATTGATTTCAATATTTAAATTAGAGAGTCTTAATCGTAGTTTACTCTAAGTTTGTAAGACATTTAGAGTAAACATTTATTGGATGAAATATTAAAAAGTAGTTCTTTTTATGTGCCCCCAAAATCCACCAACCCCTAGCAACAACACAAATCCCCATACAAACATGTTTCCGTATTGGCTGTACACGCTATCACCTTGTATAAGCTTTATATCGGCTTTCATGGTCGCAGCTTCAAACTGTGGCATGGTTTGTTGTGTGTGGCTTATTGGGTCGTATACGGCGCTTACACCATTGTTGGTAACACGTACCAGCGGGCGTTGTAGTTCTAAGGCGCGCATGCGGGCTATTTGCATGTGTTGCAATGGCCCAATAGAGTCGCCAAACCACGCGTCGTTACTTACCGTAAAGAGTAGGTCTGAGTCGCTTTTGTAGTTACCGCGTACTAAATCGGCAAATACTATTTCGTAGCAAATGGCGGGTAGCAGGTTAAAACCATTGGCACGTAAGTTGTTTTGTACTTTATCACCACGGGTAAACGACGACATAGGTAAATCAAACAGTGGTGCTATTGGTCGTAATATATCTTGAAATGGCACAAATTCGCCAATAGGTAATAGCTGATGCTTGCGATAGCGGTTTTTGTCTAAGTAGCGGTAGTGGCCTTGCTCGTCGTTGTGCTCTTTATTGCCTACCACAATAAGTGTGTTATAAATGGTTTTAGTATCGAGCTGGTAGTCAACAATACCGGTAACTAACGCGGTTTTATTAAACGATGCGGCCCGGTCTAAATTGGCTAAGTAAGAGTCGGCCAGCATTTCTATTTCGGGCACTGCGGCTTCAGGCCATACAATTAAGTCGGCATCCCAATGCGGGCGGGTTAGGTCTTGGTACTTGCTCATAGTGGTCCAAAACTCACTTGGCTCAAAGCGCAGGTGCTGTTTTATATTACCTTGCACAAGTAATGTTGACATGTGTTTACCTGAATACTGATCTGAGCCTGTATTTAATGCGCTAACAACAAGTATTACAAAAACAGCGGCGGTTGCTAATGGCGTTTTAAAATCTTTTTGGGTAAGCCTATAAAGAGCAAAAGCAATGGCTACGCAGGTAAGGGTTAAGCCAAACTCGCCAATGTAGGGGGCAAGTAATCTTAGTGGGCCATCGGTTTGCGTATAACCAAAGCTTAACCAAGGAAAGCCTGTTAATACGGTACCGCGTAAATATTCACTAATCGCAACGCTTACTATTAGTAATGCACCAAAGCTTTTAGGGCCGCTTGCAAAGCGAGTTGCAGCCCAAAACGCAAGCGCCGGGAATAATGCTAAATACGCGCATAAAAATGCCATTAATGAAAGTGAGGCAATAAGTGGCATACCACCAAAAGTGGCAATTGATACATGCACCCAACTTATACCAGCACCAAACCAGCCTAAACCAAATATAAAACCATATTTAGCGGCGGTTTTAGCGTGTGCTTTACCTGTGTTGTTTGGATTAATGCAAAAAATAATGGCGGCAAGGCTAAAAAATACGATGGGCCAAATTTGAAAGGGGGCGTAGCCAAAAGTTAAAACTAGGCCCGCAATGAGTGCGAGCCATGCTTTTTTATCTTTTGCTAACAGGGTGAGTTTAGTTAGCAGAGTCTTCACTGTCGTTTTCATCAACCTTAGGTACGGTGACTTGCAGTTGTAAGATACGACGATTGTCAGAGTTGGTTACTTTAAATTGGTAACCTTCTATGTCTATTGTTTCACCGCGACTTGGCATATGGCCAAATGCGTGTAATACAGTGCCGCCAATGGTGTCGGCTTCGTCGGTGCTGTAACCTGTTTTAAAGTACTCGTTAAAGTCATCTACAGGGGTAAGCGCTTGTACTACGTATACGTGCTTAGCAAGCTGTCGAATATCTTGTTGATCTTCTTCTTCGTCGTGCTCATCTTCGATTTCGCCAACGATTATTTCAAGAATGTCTTCGATTGTCACAAGGCCCGATACACCGCCGTATTCGTCAATAACAATAGCCATGTGGTAGCGTTGCTGACGAAATTCGTTTAGTAGGGTATCTACGCGTTTACTCTCTGGTACTACCATGGCTGGGCGTAAATAATCGCGCAGTGATGGTAGGTGCTCGTCTTTATTTAAAATAAGCGGTAGCAAATCTTTAGCGAGCAATATCCCCTCTACGTGGTCTTTATCTTCACACACTACCGGAAAGCGCGAGTGAGTTGAGTCGACCATCATTGGGATGAGTTCTTCTAGTGGGCTATCTACCTCAAGGGTGATCATTTGTGAGCGCGGGATCATTATGTCACGCACTTTAAGCTTAGACACGCCAAGCACACCTTCAATCATCTCTTTGGTTTCTGGATCTATTACGTCACGCTCTTGCGCATCGGCTATTACTTCAACCAGCTCTTCTCTATTCTGGGGTTCCCCTTGCAACATTTGGGCTATGCGGCCCATCCACGTTTTGCCAGAAGAACCCTGGCTAGATTGCGAGTTATCGTCGCTCATTGCGTCTAATTGCTCCGTTAATTTAAATATCGTCTCGGTATGGGTCGGCTATGTTTAGCTCGCCAAGTAATTGCTTTTCTATACTTTCCATCTCGAGTGCGTCCTCACTCTTTATATGGTCAAATCCAAGTAAATGCAAGCATCCATGAATAACCATATGAGCAAAGTGGTCATGAAATGACTTCTCTTGCTCAATTGCTTCAGCCAAAACAATGGCTGGGCAAATAATTAAATCGCCCACAAGAGGAATGTCTATTCCTGGTGGCGCTTCAAATTCAAATGAGAGTACGTTGGTTGGTTTATTTTTACCGCGGTAATCGTTATTTAGCTGCTGCGATTGCGCTTCGTCGCTTATTACAATGCTGAGTTCAGACTCATCACGGTATTGGCTTAGGGCTTTGTCGGCCCACAGTGCAAATTGCGCTTCGCTTGGGAGATTGTCAAACTCACACGCTATTTGTAAATCAAGTTCGGTGCTCACGGTATTACTCTTTAGTAGAAGGTTGCTGTTGAGCGGCCAATAAGTCTTTGGCTTTTTGCTTTTCTATACGTTTAAGTCGCTCGTTTTCGTCGTTGCGCTCGTAGGCTTCTACAATGCGGCCAACAACAGGATGGCGTACTATGTCGTGCGATTTAAAGTAGTTAAAGCTAATTTCTTCAACGCCGTCGAGTACTTCTATTGCGTGGCGAAGGCCTGAACGTGCACCACGAGGTAAATCTACTTGTGTTATATCGCCCGTAATAACCGCTTTAGAGTTAAAGCCTATACGGGTTAAAAACATTTTCATTTGCTCGGCGGTGGTGTTTTGGCTTTCATCTAAAATAATAAACGCATCATTTAGTGTACGACCACGCATGTAAGCAAGTGGTGCAATTTCAATAATGTGTTTTTCGATTAGTTTTTCAACTTTTTCAAAACCCAGCATTTCAAATAACGCGTCGTAAAGAGGGCGAAGGTATGGGTCTACTTTTTGGCTCAAGTCGCCAGGTAAAAAGCCTAACTTTTCACCGGCTTCTACTGCTGGGCGAGTAAGTAGTATTCGGCGAATTTCTTGACGCTCTAGTGCATCTACCGCAGCGGCAACTGCAAGGTATGTTTTACCAGTACCAGCGGGGCCAATACCAAAGGTAATATCGTGATGTAAAATGTTAGCTACATATAAACCTTGGTTGTCGTTGCGCGGTTTTATTACGCCACGGCGGGTTTTAATGTACATTTCTTTGCCGTAAGCACTTTGTGGTACATCTTGCTCTAGGGCTTTTGATTCGGTAATGGCTAAATGTACGTTGTCGGGCTCTATTTCACCAATTTCACCACGAACAGGTTGAGTACTCACGTATAAGTCTTTTAGGATTTCTACGGCTGCAGCGCTTGAATGCAGTTTACCTGTTACTTTAAAAAAGTTGTCGCGGTGGATAATTTCAACACCAAGGCGGCGTTCAATTTGTTTGATGTTTTCGTCAAACGGGCCACATAAAGAAGAAAGGCGTTTGTTGTCGGCAGGTTCTAAATAAATCTCTAACGTTTTTAACTGATTACTCAAAATTACTTCCTATTCGGGTGCGCCAGTGTGTACTGGCGCAATGAATTTATGCAACTAAGGTACGAAAGTAGCTACGCCAATTTCGTTTGTTGTTTCGATTTTTGGCTCAACGCTTGCAGCTTTAGTTAAAATAGCCGAAGGCGCGATTTCACGTCGTAAGTTCATTTCTGATTCTGTACGAATTAAATCACCACGTAAAGAGTTTGGTAGTGCTTCGGTAATACGTACATCAACAAACTGTCCGATCACTGTGTGTGGACCAACAAAGTTAACTACACGGTTGTTTTCGGTACGGCCACGTAATTCCATTGGGTTCTTCTTAGAAGGACCTTCAACTAGAATACGTTGCTCTGTATCAAACATTTGGCGGCTAATTTGTTGCGCCATTTGTGTAATACGGTTTTGTAGTAGGTATAAGCGCTCTTTTTTCTCTTGCTCTGTTACGTCATCTGGCAAGTCAGCCGCTGGTGTACCAGGGCGTGCACTGTAAATAAAGCTAAAGCTCATATCAAAACCAATATCGTTAATTAGGTTCATTGTGGCTTCAAAGTCTGTTTTGCTTTCACCTGGGAAACCAATAATAAAATCTGACGACATGCTTAAGTTAGGGCGAATTTTACGTAACTTACGAATAGTTGATTTGTATTCAATTGCAGTGTGGCCGCGCTTCATTAAATTAAGAATGCGATCTGAACCACTTTGCACTGGTAAGTGTAAGTGATCGACAAGCTCTGGCACATCAGCGTATACGTCGATGATGTCTGGCGTAAATTCTACTGGGTGCGATGTGGTATAACGAATTCGGTCAATACCGTCAATTGCGGCGATTAAACGAATTAAATCTGAGAAATAGCAAATGTCGCCATCGTGAGTATCACCACGGTATGCGTTTACATTTTGACCTAGAAGGTTTACTTCACGTACGCCTTGCTCAGCAAGTTGTGCTACTTCTAGTAGTACGTCATCTACTGGGCGGCTAACTTCTTCACCACGGGTGTAAGGTACCACACAAAAAGTACAGTACTTAGAACACCCTTCCATAATTGATACAAACGCAGAAGGGCCTTCAGCTTTTGGCTCTGGTAAACGGTCAAACTTTTCAATCTCTGGGAATGAAATGTCAACAACCGATGAGCCCTTATCGCCTTGCACTTGCTTAATCATTTCTGGTAAACGGTGTAGCGTTTGTGGGCCAAAAATTACATCTACAAATGGCGCACGCTGGCGAATAGAATCGCCTTCTTGTGAGGCAACACAACCACCAACACCAATAATTAAATCTGGCTTGTCGTCTTTTAATAATTTCCAACGACCTAATTGGTGAAATACTTTTTCTTGCGCTTTTTCACGAATTGAACAGGTGTTAAGTAATATTACGTCGGCATCTGTTGCATCTTCAGTTAGCTGGTAGCCGTTGGTAGCATCTAGAAGTTCAGCCATTTTCTGAGAGTCATACTCGTTCATCTGACAACCCCAGGTTTTGATATGCAGCTTTTTGCTCATTGAAATATAGCCTCGTGTTCAATTCGGTAGTGGCACAAAAATGTGCTTAAATCAGGATTAAGGAGCAAGGTTGCTCACTTAAAGGACGCGTATTTTAGCTGGATACCCGCCCAGCCTCAAGTATAGTTTTTATGTTTGTGATCTTAAATCAATACAGAGCCAGTTTAATAGCTTGATAGTTATATACTCTCGCACTAAAGCAGCGAGTTACGGTACAATAAAAATAGATTCACGTATTAACAAAATGATGAAAAACATGACTCAAAATAAAGCGATAGTTGTGGGCGGTGGCATGGTTGGTGCGGCCATGGCCATTAAGTTAGCACAGCAAGGAAAGTCGGTACGCATTATAGAAAAGCATATAATTGATGCCGATAATATTTTAGCAAGCGATACGGTAGATATTCGCGTATCAGCTATTAATCGTTTTTCAGAAAATTTACTCGATGAATTAGGGGCCATGCCTATTTTAAGGCAAAGCCGTGTAGCGCCTTATAAACAATTAGAAGCATTTGAGCGCGGCGGCGATAACCTTTTATTTGATTGCGCCGACATAAATACCTCGCATTTAGGCCATTTAATCGAAAACAACTTAATACAAGCAAGCCTTTGGCAGCAGTTTCAAAAATATAACATTGAAGTTATTGAACAATCAGAACCTGTAAGTGCTATTGAGCAAAATGCTGACTCTATTACGCTTGTATACGCAGATAGTCGCTATAGGGCTGATTTGGTGATTGCAGCTGACGGCGGGCAATCGCAACTACGTGCAAAAGCTAATATTGGTTTAACCGGCTGGCAGTATCAACAACATTGTATGGGTGTACTTATAAAACTTAATGCGCCACAGCAAGTAAAAACATGGCAACAGTTTACGCCCACCGGGCCTTTAGCGTTTTTACCTATGCAGGCCCCATACGCTAATTTAATTTGGTATGACAACGCTAATACATTACAACACTTTAAAGGGTTAGCGCCTGAACAAATTAAAACGCACATTTTAAATAAGTTTCCCACACTTGCAGGCGACTTTGATGTGCAAAGCCATGCGATATTTCCGCTTACTCGACAACATGCTAATAACTACTCGCAAGGGCGGTTAGTGTTAGTTGGCGATGCAGCGCACACTATTAACCCGCTTGCGGGGCAGGGTGTTAATTTGGGCTTTCAGGACGTTGTAGCACTTGCACAGACGCTTGATGGCGTTGATGATATTGGTTGCCCGTTAAAACTTAAAGAGTATGAGCGTAGCCGCCGTAAAGCTAATTTATTAATGATGAGTATGATGGATGCGTGTTACTTTGGTTTTTCTAATCAAATTACACCACTTAAATGGGCGCGAAGCCAGTTTTTAAAAATGGCTAATAACACCGGTCCTTTAAAAAACTGGGTTTTAAAATACGCAATTAGCGGTGAGCTTGGTTAAACCTCTATACGCACATTACATCTAATGTGCGTATTTCTGTCTTTATTTAACTTCTTAAAATAATCACAAATTATTGTTAATTTATTTCGTTATTACATTTATTTGCCATACTCAATTTATAATTAAATAAAAAAATGAGTTGTCGTGGGAAATCTTTTTGTTTACCTAATTACTATAGGAGTTGTACTACTTACTCTTAGTATTTTGCCTACCTTACAAATTTGTAAAAAAACAAAGAGAGTGTCGTGGGTTTTACTACTTTTTTTAATTGTTGGCTTTATTTTAGGTTACTGGTGGATTTTATATTACTTTGTTAATAACCCATCGAGCGATTTTGTTGCCAGTAGTATTGCGTTAATTTTATGTGGTGGTGGGGCATTTGTATTTTTAGTTATTAAACTCAGCATAAAAAGCATTATTAAAATAGATGAGTATGCAGAGCATCAACGCTTTTTAGCAGAGCATGACCATTTAACTACCCTTCCTAATCGTAAAAAATTCTTTCAAATATTAAATCGCCAAGTTAAGTACAAAGACCCTTTTACGCTGCTGTTAATCGATCTAAATAACTTTAAAAAGATTAATGATTTATACGGTAATAAATTTGGCGATATTTTACTTAGCGTGTTTGCTAAAACAATGAGCCAAAACTTAAGTGGTATTGCAAAATTCTACCGTATTGGAGGAGATGAGTTTGCACTAATAGTAGAGACCTCATCTATTGATAATTTTGAAGCATGTATAAATGCTATTAATAAATCTATTAAATCGCCCTTTGTTATTTATGAGCATAATTTAAGAATAAAACTAACCATAGGGGCAAGTCTTTATTTACAAGACTCTTTACATGCAAATGAGCTATTCACTCAAGCTAACCTAGCATTACATGAAGCTAAAAATACACAGCAGCCTTATGTCTCGTATCAAAAAGAGCTTGGTAAGCGAGCTAATGATTTACGGGACATGAGCTCTAAAATTAAACGCGCTATTAACGAGCAAGAGTTTGAGCTTTATTTACAACCTATATTTGAAGCTGACTCAGAGGATATGCATGGCGCTGAGGTACTTATTCGCTGGCCTCAAAGTGATGGCTCTTTTATTAGCCCTGAGCTATTTATTGGTATTGCAGAGCAAAGCGGGCTTATTTTGGGTATTTCTAAATGGGTTGTACTTGAAACAATTAATCATTTAAAAAAATTAAAGAGTGCCGGCTTTATTGGCGCATTGCACGTAAACCTATCAACTAAAGATTTAGAAAGCCCCGAGTTTTATGAGTTTATGGAAACCTTATTAGCGGATGATCCAAGTTTAAGTGATTTTATTATGTTTGAAATTACTGAGCGAGCCATGATGACCAACTTACCTGCAGCACAAACCATGATGCAAAAACTAAATAGCAGGGGCTTTGAATTTAGCGTTGATGATTTTGGAACTGGGTTTTCTTCATTGGTATTATTACGAGAGTTACCAATAAGCCAAATTAAAATAGATCAATCATTTATAAAAGATATGCTGACACAAATAGCCGATTACGCCATTGTGGAGTCTACTTTGTTTTTAGCAACGCGATTAAATTGTAAGGTGGTTGCCGAAGGCATAGAAAACGAAGACGTACAGCAGGCATTAACAGCAATGAGTTGTGACTATTTACAAGGATATTATTACAGTAAACCAGTAAGAATTGATGATTTTATAAATAAGTATTTAAATGAGGATAAGTACAGAATAATTTAGGAGATTGGCTGGGATACCAGGATTTGAACCTGGGAATGCCAGGATCAAAACCTGGTGCCTTACCGCTTGGCGATATCCCAACTATAAATTTGGATGAGTTTTAGTTCTAGTTAAGAACATGGTGCGGAAGGAGAGACTTGAACTCTCACAACCTAAGTTACTGGAACCTAAATCCAGCGCGTCTACCAATTCCGCCACTCCCGCATACTGTCATTCTTTATAACAATTTCTTTGGTAAAGAAATTGGCTGGGATACCAGGATTTGAACCTGGGAATGCCAGGATCAAAACCTGGTGCCTTACCGCTTGGCGATATCCCAACAAAGAATTATTTGATAGTTTTAGTTCTTATCAAGAACATGGTGCGGAAGGAGAGACTTGAACTCTCACAACCTAAGTTACTGGAACCTAAATCCAGCGCGTCTACCAATTCCGCCACTCCCGCATACTGTCATTCTTTAAACAACTTTCTTTGGTATAAGAAGTTGGCTGGGATACCAGGATTTGAACCTGGGAATGCCAGGATCAAAACCTGGTGCCTTACCGCTTGGCGATATCCCAACAAAGAATTAATTGATAATTTTAGTTCTTATCAAGAACATGGTGCGGAAGGAGAGACTTGAACTCTCACAACCTAAGTTACTGGAACCTAAATCCAGCGCGTCTACCAATTCCGCCACTCCCGCATTATCACTTTGAATTAATCAAAGAAATGGTAGTTATTTTAAACTCTTCATTGAGTTGCAATTTTAACTCTTGCAGAGCCACTTCTAAAAGAAGAAATGGTGGCTAAGACGGGATTTGAACCTGTGACCCCATCATTATGAGTGATGTGCTCTAACCAGCTGAGCTACTTAGCCATTGTTGGCTGGGATACCAGGATTTGAACCTGGGAATGCCAGGATCAAAACCTGGTGCCTTACCGCTTGGCGATATCCCAACAATAACAATTGATAATTTTAGTTCTTATCTAGAACATGGTGCGGAAGGAGAGACTTGAACTCTCACAACCTAAGTTACTGGAACCTAAATCCAGCGCGTCTACCAATTCCGCCACTCCCGCATTTCAAATTTTGATAAATCAAAACTGAGGTAGTTATTTTAAACTCTTCATTGAGCAACAAAAAATAAATGGTGGCTAAGACGGGATTTGAACCTGTGACCCCATCATTATGAGTGATGTGCTCTAACCAGCTGAGCTACTTAGCCATCTTTTTTTGTTAACACTTCATCGCTGAGTGCGGGGCGTATTATGCTGATATGACCCAAATCCGTCAACACCTTTTTTGCAAAAAAACACTTATCAGTGTTTGTTTGCAGGAAAATTAAGCTAAGCGGCTAAATTTTAATAAAAATGATGTTTTTTTGACTGCAGTTCAAATGCAAATCATGGTGATAAATCAAAAGAGTGAAAACAGACTGTTTAAAGTTGTTTGTTTATTCGACACATTATCACGTACAACATAAATTTTAGCATTAATTTGATATCTCAATACGTAATTTAATAGCTAAAGCGCTTTTTTATTTTAATAAAGTGGCTATTAACCTGGTTTTTTTAACTATACAAAGGCATTTTAAGTAATGTTTAGCTTGGTTATATGTGCCGCTTGAGTGCTTTTGCAAAGGGATTATATAAACGCAAGTGCGAGATTAAGTAGCTAAAGAGACGTTTGGGTCTTGAGGATATAGTAAAGGATACAAAAAAGGCTCGTAAACACGAGCCTTTTTAGTTTTTCAATCGCTTGATTAAACGTTGAATAAGAAGTTCATAACATCGCCATCTTTAACAATGTATTCTTTACCTTCTTGGCGCATTTTGCCGGCTTCTTTTGCGCCGCTTTCACCTTTAAAGCCAATAAAGTCTTCATAAGCGATAGTTTGTGCACGGATAAAGCCACGCTCAAAGTCGGTATGGATTTTACCTGCTGCTTGTGGCGCTGTAGCACCAACAGGGATTGTCCATGCGCGTACTTCTTTTACGCCAGCTGTAAAGTAAGTTTGTAATTGTAGTAGTTCATAACCACCACGAATAACCAGGTTAAGGCCTGGCTCTTCTAAGCCAAGATCAGCCATAAACTCAAGTTTATCTTCGTCATCAAGCTCAGATAGCTCAGATTCGATTGCTGCACACACAGGGACAACAACAGCGCCTTCTGATTCAGCTATAGCGCGAACACGATCAAGTAGTGGGTTATTCTCAAAACCATCTTCAGCAACGTTTGCAATGTACATTGTTGGCTTGATAGTTAAAAAGTTAATAGAGCTTATTGCTGCTTTTTCTTCTTTAGTTAATTCTAAAGAGCGAAGCGTTAAGCCTTCATCTAAGTGTACTTTTACTTTTTCAAGCGCAGCATTTTGCTCTTTTGCGTCTTTATCGCCGCCTTTTGCTTTTTTAGCATTACGGAAAATTGCTTTTTCAGCACTATCCATATCAGCAAGTACAAGCTCAGTATTAATTACGTCAATATCGTCAGCAGGGTCAATAGTACCTGCAACGTGTATTACGTTTTCATCTTCAAAACAGCGTACTACATGGCCAATTGCATCCGTTTCACGAATGTTTGCTAAAAATTGGTTACCTAAGCCTTCACCTTTAGATGCGCCTTTTACTAAGCCAGCAATATCCACAAATTCCATACTTGTAGTAAGAATGCGTTGCGGGTTAACTATTTTAGCAAGCTCGTCTAGACGAGGATCTGGCACAGGTACCACACCTGTATTAGGCTCAATGGTACAAAAAGGAAAGTTAGCGGCTTCAATACCCGCTTTAGTTAGTGCATTAAAAAGCGTTGATTTACCAACGTTAGGCAAGCCAACGATGCCACATTTAAAACCCATAGTAAGATACCTTGTTAAGATTCGTTTAAACGATTATGGTTTAAAAGAATGTAGTCTGTTTTGTGCTTTTAACACACCGTCTTTTGCAAGTATTTCCATACAGCGAACTGCTTCATCAACAGCGGCATCCATTTTTTCTTGGTCTTCTTTGGCTGCTTTTCCAAGCACCCAACCAGTAACCATTTCACGATGCCCCGGATGACCTACACCTATGCGTAAACGCATAAAGTCTTTTTGATTTGCCATTTTAGCAATAATGTCTTTTAAACCATTATGACCGCCGTGTCCGCCACCTTTTTTTAATTTGGCAACGCCTGGGTCTAAATCCAATTCGTCGTGAGCTACTAAAATGTTTTCCACGGGGATTTTGAAAAAATTAGCTAAACTACCGACCGCTTTACCACTTAGATTCATGTAAGTAGTGGGGATCAATAATTTGAATTCTTGGCCTTGGATAATCACTTTGCCAGTAAGGCCGTGATATTTAGGATCGTGTTTTAGGGTGCAGTTATAGCGTGCAGCGAGTTGCTCGATGAACCAAGCACCTGCATTGTGGCGTGTGTTTGCGTATTCGGGGCCTGGATTAGCCAGGCCCACAAGCATTTGAATAGAATTCAAGGTGCGAACCTTAAATATTATTCAGCAGCGTCTGCAGCGTCGTCTTCAACTGGTGCAGACTTATTAGCTTTGATAGTCAAGATTGACTGATCGTGGCCTTCGCCTTTACCTAGTTCAACTGAGCTAACGCCTTTTGGAAAAGCAAGGTCAGAGATGTGAATTGAATCACCAACAACTAGCTCAGAAACGTTTACTTCGATGAATTCTGGAAGTGCTTTTGGAAGACAAGAAACTTCAACTTCAGTTAACTGGTGAACTACAGTTGCGCCAGCTTTAGTTACGATTTCTTCACCGATGAAGTGAAGAGGAACTTTAGTTGTAAGTTTATGAGTTGCGTCTACACGTTGGAAATCAAGGTGAGTAAGCTTAGGCTTGAATGGGTGACGTTGAATATCTTTTAAGATAGCTTCAACTTTCTCGCCGCCTACGTTAAGTGTAAGAATATGAGTGTAGAAACCTTCATCTTCTTGTGCTTTGATCATATCTTTATGAGCAAAAGTAAGAGATAAAGCTTCTTTGTCAGCTCCGTAAAGGATTGCAGGAACTTTGTCTTCGCGACGTAGGCGGCGGCTCGCACCAGTACCAGTTTCTACGCGAAGTTCAGCGTCATATGTATAAGTTGTGTTAGACATGATGTCTCCAATTATTTAAAAGTTTAGGGCCTTTGCGACCAAGGTCCCTAGCCAAAAGGCGCGCTATCATACCACCGCACCCCAACAAAATAAACATCGCTTACAAAAAAAGCGCCAAAAGGCGCTTTTATACTCAAAAATGCTTAATCTTAGTGTTCAAACATCGCTGAGATAGATTCTTCGTTGCTAATACGACGAATAGTTTCTGCTAACATGTCAGCAAGCGTAAGCACCTTCACTTTATCAAGGGCTTTAAGCTCGTCAGATAGCGGGATTGAGTCGGTAACAATTACTTCGTCAATCATTGAATCACGTAGGTTTTCTGCTGCTTTACCAGAAAGAATAGGGTGCGTTGCGTATGCGAATACGCGTTTTGCGCCATGTTCTTTAAGTGCTTCAGCGGCTTTACATAATGTACCACCGGTATCAATCATATCATCTACGATAATACAATCACGACCTTCTACGTCACCAATAATATGCATTACTTGAGAAACGTTTGCTTGTGGGCGACGTTTATCGATGATTGCTAAATCTGTGTCGTGTAGTAGTTTTGCAATTGCACGCGCACGTACAACACCGCCAATATCTGGAGATACTACAACAACGTCTTCAAAATCACGTTCTTCCATATCTTCAAGTAATACAGGGCTACCAAATACGTTATCTACTGGTACATCAAAGAAGCCTTGGATTTGTTCTGCGTGTAAATCAACCGTAAGAACACGGTCAACACCTACACTTGATAAGAAATCGGCAACAACTTTAGCGGTAATTGGAACACGAGCAGAGCGTACACGACGATCTTGACGCGCATAACCAAAATAAGGAATGACGGCAGTAATACGACCTGCAGATGCACGACGTAGAGCATCAACCATAACGATAAGTTCCATTAGGTTATCGTTTGTAGGGGCACAGGTTGATTGCAATATAAAAACATCCGAGCCACGAACATTTTCATTTATTTGAACACTGATCTCACCGTCGCTAAAACGGCCAACAACAGCATCGCCTAATTCAATATATAATCGTTTTGCAACTTTTTGAGCTAACTCAGGTGTTGCGTTACCAGCGAAGAGCTTCATGTCAGGCACGGTAGGGTTCCTCAGGCACTGAATTTTTGGACTAACCAATAATGATAATTACCACTAGAGGTTAACTTATGATTACTTGTACGTTACTTCATTGATCGAATATGGCGGTTAGCTCCGTATGAGCAGGTGAGACATTTGCGCTAGAAGCGACAAAACCCTGCCAAGTATGGGGGAGATTATCAAGTACATCTTGTGCTTGAACTTGACTTGCAAATTCTACAAAACAACATGAACCTGTTCCGGTCATCTTCGACGGGGCGTATTTTAGCAACCACTGAAGGGTTTTTTCAACCTCGGGGCAAAGCTTTTTAACTAAAGGCTCACAATCATTAGTTAAACTATGCTGCTGCCAGTTGCCAATAATTTTTGGTGTGTCGCGTTTTAAATCGGGATGGGTAAAAATCTTTGCCGTACTTACGTGCTGATTTGGATGAACAACACAGTACCATTTTTTCTCAAGTGTTACGTGGTGTAATTGTTCTCCAATACCGTGTGCTATGGCGCTTTTACCTTGAATGAACACCGGTACATCAGCACCTAATTGAAGGCCTAATTTGGCGAGTTCTGTTAAGTCTAAATCAAGGGACCACATTTTATTTAGCGCTAATAATGTTGTTGCAGCATCTGAAGAACCCCCTCCAACACCGCCTCCCATTGGCAAACGTTTAGTTAAATTTATTTTTACGCCGAAGGAGGTTTTGCTGTGGGTTTGTAATAAATGCGCTGCTTTATAGATTAGATTATCACTTAAGGGTATGTCTTTAGTATCACCTGTTATAGAAATATTCGCATCATTAGTTAATTCAAAATGCAGGGTGTCACCAAAATTTAAAAAGGTGAATAAGGTTTCTAATTCGTGATAGCCATCATCCCGGCGGGCATTAATATGTAAAAATAAATTGAGTTTTGCAGGAGCAATAACAGAAAAAGAAGTTGTGCTATTCATGCTTAAAATAACCTGAAATTTAGATAATGAATCTATCTCGCGTTGCTATCCTCAGTACTAACTGCGTTAAGGCTACCCTGAGTAGGAAAGCTTTAATGCGTAAATTTATTATGCGTGCACTGAAAATATCTGACTAGAGAAAAATAAGTTTAAATGTTCTACGATTCAACTAAGTTAGTTAATCTTTTAACCCAGTTTGGGTTATACCAATTCACAATAATACTTAATCATTTTCAGGGGCTAAACGTGTCGCTATCTGCGTTAAAAAATTCTCATTTAGAACAACTAAATAGCGAATTTTTTGCCTTGCTATCAACACGTTTATCCGCCCTCAAAATAGATCACTTAATTATGCGGATTGGTATTAATTAAATTGCCAATCATAGAGTTGAATTTTAATTTTTATTTGTTGATGCTTCAAAGTAAGCTTTGTTGGTAACCAATAACCATTACTTTGTATATAAGTGCCGTAATCTATTTGCCACTTTTTACCTGTTTTATCAAACCACAACACTTGTTTAGCACGACCTAGCTCATCAACCACTAAGCTTTGATCGTCTATGGTGCCTTTTAGCCAATTATCGGCGTTGTCTACTGGTAAGGTAAAGCCTGTTAGGCGTTTTAAAAGTGCTGAGGCATTAGTATCAAAATACTCATCGCCATCAAATTCAAGCTCAGCCCCATTTACTGTTTGCTTGAGTGATAAAATGCGTGTACCAATAAATGTAGTTAAAATTAAATTATTGGTTTTTGTTGTTTGCTGCCAATTTAAGTTTGCAGATTGGCGTTCTTCTGGACTTATAAAAGCAAGTTTTCCTTCAACCTGCCAAGTTTTTTGCGCACTAAGGCGCGGTTTCCAATCATCATAAAGTGTTGTTTTTGTATCAATTTGATGAGCACAGCCCCCTAAAAACAAAAAAAACATGAATAAAATCAAATATTGTCGAATCAAATGTTGTTCCTTACTTTCCATATTCCGCTGATTTTTGGTAAAATTGCCGCCTTTAAAGTAGGGCTCAGCAATATTTGGCAAATATGACCATAATAGCACTAGGTATAAATCACAAAACCGCATCCGTAGAACTACGTGAAAAAGTGGCTTTTTCGCCTGAGCAAATTTCAGAGGCGTTGCAACAATTAAGTGGCCATGCCGACTTTAATGAAGCGGTTATTGTGTCTACCTGTAACCGAACCGAAATCTATTGTAGCCTTGCTCAGCAAAATTCCCAAACACTGTTATCGTGGCTTGCCAGTTTCCATGGTTTGGATGAACATGAACTGAGTAAAAATATTTACTGTCACGAAGATAGCGCAGCTATAAATCATTTAATGCGTGTTGCGTGTGGACTCGATTCTTTAGTTCTGGGCGAGCCGCAAATTTTGGGGCAAATTAAGCAATCTTTTTTTAGTGCTAAAACGCATGATGCTATAGGCGTTACATTTGATAGGTTGTTCCAAAAAACGTTTTCGGTTGCTAAACAAGTTAGAACAGAAACTGATATAGGCGCAAGTGCGGTATCGGTGGCGTTTGCTGCGGTTAATTTAGCAAAGCACATTTACGGTAAGCTTGATAAAACCAATGTTTTATTAATTGGTGCTGGCGAAACAATAGAATTAGTTGCAAAGCATTTATACCAAAATGAGCCACAAAATATTACGGTGGCGAACAGAACCATTGAGCGTGCTCGTGGATTAGCTGACGAAGTGTCGGCAGATGTAATTGCTTTAGCGCAATTACCAGAGCGTTTGCATAAGGCCGATATTGTAATCAGTTCGACAGCCAGTACGTTACCAATTATAGGTAAAGGTGTTGTTGAGCAGGCATTAAAGCAGCGCCGCCATAAACCTATGCTATTTATAGATATTGCAGTACCACGTGATATTGAAAGCCAAGTAGGAGAGCTTGATGCTGCCTATTTATATTCCGTTGATGACTTACAAGCTATTGTAAGCGAGAATATGGCCGCTCGGGAGCAAGCTGCACAGCAAGCACAAATAATTATTAGCGAACGCACCAAAGAATTTGCAATGTGGATGCGCTCGCTCGATTCGGTCGATTTAATTCGCCATTATCGAAATGATGTACAAACAATTAAATCAGAACTTGTAGAGCGTGCTGTTAGTCAGCTAAATACAGGTAAAGATGCAGAAAAAATTATATTAGAGCTCGCCAATAAATTAACCAATCGCTTAATGCACGCGCCTACCCGTGCTATTCAAGATGCAGCGAAAAAAGGTGAAGTGGCACAGCTAAACCAGTTGAAAAAAATGTTAGGTATTGATCAGGAATAACCGTTAAATGAAAGAGTCTGTTTATAATAAGTTAGAAACCTTAATAGAGCGTTATGAAGAAGTACAAGCGCTACTAAGCGACCCGTCGGTCATTAGTGATCAAAACCGTTTTCGTGCGCTATCTAAAGAGTATTCGGAGCTTGAAGAAATCGTTAAGACGTTTTTATCGTTCAAGGGTACACAAGATGATTTAGCCAGTGCTGAAGAAATGCTTAAAGATTCAGACCCTGATATGCGTGAAATGGCGCAAGAAGAATATAAAGAAGCTAAAGCGCAAATTCTAACGCTAGAAGACGAACTTCAAGTATTAATGTTACCTAAAGATCCTAAAGATAATAACAATGTATTTTTAGAAGTACGCGCAGGTACAGGTGGTGATGAAGCGGCTATATTTGCTGGTGATTTATTTAGAATGTACAGCCGTTTTGCTGAAACGCAAAAGTGGAAACTTGAAGTGGTTACTACTAACGAAGGTGAACACGGTGGTTATAAAGAAGTAATCGCTAATATTAGTGGTGAAGGCGTTTACGGTAAGCTTAAGTTTGAATCAGGTGTACACCGTGTTCAACGTGTGCCAGAAACCGAATCGCAAGGGCGCGTGCATACATCTGCATGTACTGTAGCAGTAATGGCAGAAGTGCCAGAAGCGCAAGCGATTGAAATTAACACCGCGGATATAAAAGTAGATACTTTTAGAGCGTCGGGCGCTGGTGGTCAGCACGTAAATAAAACTGACTCAGCAATCCGTATTACGCATTTACCAACCGGTGTTGTGGTTGAGTGTCAGGATGAGCGTTCGCAACATAAAAACCGTGCTAAAGCGATGTCAGTACTTGCAGCGCGTTTGCAACAAGCTGAAGATGAAAAACGCCATGCTGCAGAGGCCTCTGAGCGTCGTAACTTAGTTGGTAGCGGTGATCGTTCTGAGCGTATCCGTACTTACAATTACCCACAAGGTCGTATTACCGATCACCGTATTAATTTAACGCTTTATCGTTTAAATGAAGTAGTAGCGGGTGATTTAGGTGCAATTGTAGACCCATTAATGCAAGAACATCAGGCAGATTTATTGGCTGCGATGGGCGACGATTAATAGTGAGCCTCACTCTTGAACAAGCAATTGCTGCAGGTGCTGATTTATTAGCATCTAGCAGCGAAAGCGCCAAATTAGACGCACAAGTTTTACTTCTTCATATACTTCAAAAACCTCGTAGCTACCTTTTTACTTGGCCAGAGCATGCGCTTAGTAATGAGCAGCAGTCGCAATTTAATGTACTTCTTCAAAGACGTTTAAAAGGTGAGCCAGTGGCCCACATTACAGGGCTACGTGAGTTTTGGAGCTTGTCGCTTGAAGTAAATGCAACAACGCTAATTCCTCGCCCTGATACTGAAACCTTGGTTGAATGCGCATTAAACATGGCTATGCCCGATACTGCAAAAGTACTTGATTTAGGCACGGGAACAGGAGCAATAGCGCTAGCATTAGGTAGCGAGATGCCTAATTGGCAAATAGTAGCGGTAGATAGAGTAACTGAAGCGGTAGCACTTGCTAATAAAAATCAGCAGCGTCTAGGAATTAATAATGTACACGTTAAGCAAAGTAATTGGTTTAGTGCTTTGCAAGGCGAGAGATTTAATTTAATTGTCACTAACCCTCCTTATATTGAGCAAGATGATATACACCTTAATCAAGGTGATGTTAGGTTTGAGCCTCTATCAGCATTAGTGGCCGATGACGCCGGAATGTCTGATATTAAACAAATAATTACACAATCACGTGACTATTTGCTATCTAGTGGCTATCTTTTAATAGAACACGGTTTTGAGCAAGCTGAAGCTGTTCGTCATTTGTTTAAAGAGATGGCGTTTATAAATATTAAAACAGTTAAAGACTTTGGTAACAATGACCGTGTAACGCTTGCACAGTGGCCCTAAAGAATAATAATTGCCTACTAGTGCGTTAAATAATGCCATGAAGGAATTCCTATTATGATGGGTGATTTTTTATTTTCAGATGAACCAGAAGAGTCGGTCAGTGAGATTGAACACGGTACCTGGAAAGTATTAATCGTTGATGATGAGCCTGAAGTTCATGCTGTTACTAAACTTGCATTGAGTGACTTTGAGTTTCAAGACAAACGTTTAGAGTTTATTAGCGCTTATTCGGGTGCTGAAGCAAAAGAGCTCGTTAAAGAGCATCCTGATGCAGCTATTGTACTGCTTGATGTAGTAATGGAAACAGACGACGCTGGTTTACAAGTTGCTAAGTTTATTCGCGAAGAGGCTAAAAATAATCATATACGAATTATTTTAAGAACCGGCCAGCCAGGCCAAGCCCCTGAACGCCAAGTAATTATTAATTACGATATTAACGATTACAAATCAAAAACTGAGCTTACTGCTCAAAAGTTATTTACTGTAATAATGTCGAGTTTGCGCTCATACCGGGACATTATTTCAATTGAGCAATCTCGCGAAGGGCTTGAAAAAATAATCACCGCATCTCGCGATATATTCTCAGCTCATTCAATAGAAAACTTTATTGAAGGAGTCATGCAGCAATTAACGTCTTTATTAGGTATTGCCGATCAAGCAATGTATGCAACGACTTTAGTTGCCCAAAACCCTGAACAAGAAAATAATAAAAAGCTCATTGTGTGCTCTGGTACTGGTGATTTTGAGCAAAGTGAAGGTAAAGAGCTTGAAGATGTTTTACAAACAGAGCAATTAAGTGCCTGCCAACAAGCGCTTAATGAAAAGAGCATTATTTATAAAGACAATTACTTATTTGCGTATTGCAGCAGTGAGTACAATCACAACTCAATGTTGTTTATATCAGGTATTCCAAAAGACTTAACACCTACACAGCGACATTTAATCGAAATTTTTTCTCAAAACGTGCAACTTGCGTTTGAAAACGTTCAGCTGCAATCGGAAATAGAAGCAACCCAGCAAGAGCTTGTGTATAGGCTTAGTGAAGCTGTTGAACAGCGTTCAACAGAAACAGGTAATCATGTTAAACGAGTTGCGCATATTTGCCATATATTAGCCCAGGGTTACGGGTTATCTAAACACGATGCCGATTTAGTTAGGCTCGCATCGCCGCTGCATGATGTAGGTAAAGTGGGTATTCCGGATGCCGTATTAAATAAGCCTGCAAAATTAGATGCTCAAGAATGGGAAATAATGAAAACCCATACTGATAAAGGCTATGTTATTTTAAAAGATTCTCCACATGAAATTGTTAGTGCCGGAGCCGTTATAGCAAAAGAGCACCACGAAAAGTGGGATGGCTCTGGTTATCCGCAAGGGCTAAAAGGTGATGAAATAAACGTTTTTGGCCGAATTGTTGCGCTTGCCGATGTATACGATGCACTGCGCCATAAACGATGTTATAAAGAGCCTTGGACATTGCAAAATGTTGTTGATGAAATTAACGGCCAAAAAGGCACACACTTTGAGCCAAAATTGGTTGAAGTGTTTAATGAGAAGCTAAATGAGTTAGAGGCGGTACTTAGCTGTTACCCTGACTAGTTTTATTTAAAACAGAAGATTAGAGGCATATGGATTATATAGCAGTAAAACACTCGCACATGGCTATTGCGTTATTGAGTGTGATTTTATTTTATGTTCGCGCTTTTTCGCGCATGGGTAGCGGTAAATTAGCAAAAAATAAAGGGGTGATGATTGGCAGTCATAGTATAGATACACTGTTACTAGTAACTGCTTTAACTCTTGTTTTTATGGCTAAAATTAATCCATTTGAACAGCTTTGGCTGTTAGAAAAAATAGTATTAGTTGTTATATACATTGCAATTGGGGTTAAAAGTGCAAGGCAAACTAATATGGTTGCTAAAATCATTTATGTTTTAGTAAACACTGTTGTTATTTTAGCGATTGGTTATTTGGCAACGTCTAAGTCGGCTTTATTGTTTTAAGTTATATTTAATTGCTTGGGCTTTACTGATTGGTGAAGCCCACTTTTTACTCCCTCCCTTATAAATTCAAGACATGACACTATTGGTATCTGACTTTAAAATTAGGTAAACTACGCCTTCGTTTTCTAAAATGTTGCAGTATGAATGACTACCCTCGGGTTTGATGAACACGATGAATCCTATCTTGATGATGCTTACGATGAGTTTACTCCTCCAGCGATTTACCGCTGTATTAAAGCTGAGTCAAAATGGGACCCTCAAATAGATTTAACACCATGTTATGAAACTCTCACTGACTTTGAGCAGCAAATTACAACACTGTGCTTAAAAGTAAGTGATGAGCACGATCGTCTCGAAAAATTATTAGATGTGTTTTACAGCGATTGGCTATTTAGCGCTTCAAGCTTAAAAGTACCAGAGTACAAACTAAATACTTTAAGTTACACGCTCTCAATGCGCAGTGGTACGCCAACCACATTAGCTATTCTACTTTGTCATTTTTTACAACAAGCAAACTTTGACGCAAACTTAAGCATTACCCAAGGTGATGTAGGCGTGCATGTTGCTATTAGTGATGAAGAAGGGTACATAATAGAGCCAAGCAGTGGACAGCAAAGCTGGTACATTATCCCTGAAAATGCTGATGAAGAAGAGGGTCAAGAACAAGAACCTTTAGAGCTAATTTTTGATGATGAATTGTACAAGTTGTTTTTAGCCCAGCAAAAGTGGTCTTTCATCAGTGAAAATAAATTTGGTCACGCTTTAACCTGTGTAGAAATGCTAATGGAGCTATTAGGCGACGACCCGTATGAGAGACGCGACAGAGGTTACTTACTCAATCAGCTTGATTGCCCTAAAATGGCACGTGACGATTTACAGTTTTTTGTTGATGAGTGCCCAGATGATCCTGCAATTGAGATTATTCAGCATCAAATAGAAGAACTAGAAGATAATAATAAAACACACCATTAAGAATAGGAATAACTATGGCTGACACCCACACTGCATTAATTACTAATGATGCTGTTGTACTTGGTTTACTTGCTATAATTTTGGGGTTTATATTTAAAACCTCAAGTAGTGAAAACCCAAAACTAAAAGCATTTTACAAATACGTACCGGCATTATTGCTGTGTTACTTTCTGCCTTCGCTATTAAATACCTTTGGTATTGTAGATGGCCATAGCTCAAACGTTTATTACGTTGCATCACGCTATTTATTACCAGCGTGTTTAATATTGCTCACTATTAGTATTGATTTAAAAGCAATTTTAAATCTAGGCCCTAAAGCACTTATTATGTTTTTAGTGGGCACACTGGGTATTGTAATTGGTGGGCCGCTATCTATTTTAGTAGTGAGTGTATTTAATCCTGATTTAGTGGGCGGTCACGGTCCTGAAGCCGTTTGGCGCGGTATGACAACTGTTGCCGGCAGCTGGATTGGCGGTGGCGCAAACCAAGCCTCAATGAAAGAGATGTTTGAAGTAGGCGGCGATATATTTTCAGTTATGGTGACTGTAGATGTAATTGTGGCAAATATTTGGATGGCTGTTTTATTATTAATGGCGGCTAATCATAAAAAAATTGATGCCGCTACAGGTGCAGATACCACGGCAATTGAAGATCTAAAAAACCGCGTTGAAAAGTACCATGCAGAGCATGCGCGTATGCCAACTCTTAATGACTACATGACTATTATTGCAATTGCATTTGGTATTACTGGTTTGGCTCATTTTTGCGCCGACTTTTTAGGGCCGTTTTTTGCTAATAACTATGCCTGGGCTAAAGAGTACAGTTTAAACAGTAAGTTCTTTTGGTTAATTGTTATTTCAACCACGATTGGTATTAGTTTGTCATTTACTAAAGTAAGACAAATTGAAGCCTTTGGTGCATCAAAAGTGGCTTCAAGTTTTTTATATATTTTAGTTGCCTCAATTGGTTTACACATGAACGTAACCGCTATATTTAGTAACCCTGGGTTATTTTTAATTGGTGGTATATGGATGCTAACCCATGCAAGCTTAATGCTTATTGTGGCAAAGTTAATTAAAGCACCTTTATTTTATATGGCGGTAGGTTCACAAGCTAATGTGGGCGGTGCTGCATCTGCGCCAGTCGTTGCATCTGCGTTTCATCCGTCGCTTGCACCGGTTGGTGTATTACTTGCGGTACTTGGCTATGGTGTAGGCACTTATATGGCTTATATTTGTGGATTAATGATGCAAGCAGTTGCACCTTAAGGAATTTAAATGAACAACCAAGTTATTAATATTAATGAAATTGAATTGGCAAATGACAAACCATTTGTACTGTTTGGTGGCATTAACGTTTTAGAGTCTCGTGATTTAGCAATGCGTGTTGCAGAGCATTATGTTGAAGTAACCACAAAGTTAAATATCCCTTATGTATTTAAAGCTTCGTTTGATAAAGCAAACCGCTCTTCAATTAATTCTTACCGTGGTCCAGGTATGGAAGAGGGCTTAAAAATATTTGAAGAGATTAAAAATACCTTTAATATTCCATTAATCACTGATGTACACGAGCCGCATCAAGCTGCGCCTGTTGCTGAAGTGGTTGATGTAATTCAATTACCTGCTTTTTTAGCACGTCAAACCGACTTAGTGGTAGCAATGGCTAAAACAGGTGCGATTATTAATGTGAAAAAACCACAGTTTTTAGCACCACACGAAATGCGTCATATCATTACTAAATTTAATGAGGCGGGTAACAACAATGTTGCTTTGTGTGAGCGTGGTTCAAGCTTTGGTTATAATAACTTAGTGGTTGATATGCTAGGCATGGATGACATGAAAGCAATGGCGCCTGTTATTTTTGATGCAACGCATGCATTACAACGCCCAGGTGGCCGTGCAGATTCGGCTGATGGTCGTCGTGCTCAAGCTGCTGAACTTGCTCGCAGCGGTATGGCGCTTGGAATTGCTGGCTTATTTATTGAGGCGCATCCAAACCCTAATGAAGCTAAGTGTGATGGCCCATGTGCGCTTGCACTTAGTAAATTAGAAGGTTACTTATCGCAAATGAAAGCGGTAGACGATTTAATTAAAAGCTTTGCACCGCTTGATACAAGTGCAAGTGATTTATAATTAATTACCTTTAAATAGGTAGATTTAAAAGCGACTCAGGTCGCTTTTTTTATGCCATTAATATACACACACATAGATGGTGTATATAATCTCACGCATAAGAAAAACTAATTCTAAGCTTGGTTATTATGTCAAGACGAGTACCTCCATTAAACGCATTAAAAGCCTTTGAAGCGGCTGCACGGCATTTGAGTTTTACTAAAGCTGCAGAAGAGCTCTACGTTACGCAGGCGGCAGTGAGTCATCAAATTAAAACACTTGAAGAACATTTAGGTTTGAAGTTGTTTTTACGTAAAAATCGCTCTTTATTATTAACTGAAGAAGGCCAAGGCTATTTTTTAGATATTAAAGAAATTTTTACTCAGCTTATTGATGCCACCGAAAAGCTATTAGCCCGTGGTGCAAAAGGTTCTTTAACGGTGAGCTTAACCCCTAGCTTTGCGATTCAGTGGCTCGTACCTCGTTTGAGCTTGTTTAATGAGCTACATCCTGAAATTGATGTGCGAATAAAAGCGCAAGATCAAGATGAAAACTCTTTAACAGATGACGTAGATATAGCTATTTACTATGGGCGAGGTCACTGGAGTGGCGTACAGGCGTATAAGCTCCATACAGAGTATTTAGTGCCATTGTGTAGCCCAATGTTATTAAGTGGTCCTAAACCTCTTGATCAACCCAGTGATTTAGCACATCACACCTTATTGCACGACACCACGCGTAAAAATTGGAAAACATGGATGAAAACCGCTGGAGTGCGAAACGTACAAGTTAACCAAGGGCCTATATTTAGCCACTCATCCATGGTGTTGCAAGCAGCGGTGCATGGCCAAGGTGTTGCTATTGGTAACAGTGTGCTGGCTAAGCCCGATATAGACGCAGGGCGCTTAGTTATTCCGTTTAGCCACAGCCTTGAAAGTAAAAACGCTTATTATTTAGTGCTTCGTGAGTCGCAAACAGAGTTAGGTAAAATAGTGTCGTTTAAAGAGTGGATGTTAAGCTTAGTAGAGCAAGAACAAGAGTATTAATAATGATTGAGTGGTTTAAAAGTACAACACAGCCTGCTATTGCGCAGTTTATATTTGCACATGGTGCCGGTGCTGGTAGTGATTCTGATTTTATGCAATACATGGCAAAAACGATAAGCGAGCAAGGCGTAGATGTAGGCTTATTTGATTTTGAATATATGCAAATTGCAAAACAAACCAACAAACGTAGACCACCTGAACGAGCCCCTAAGTTACTGAGTTATTATGAGCAAACTTTAACGCAAACGCAGCTAAATTTACCCCTGTTTATAGGTGGTAAATCAATGGGAGGGCGGATGGCTTCAATGCTTGCATGTACGACTAAGCAGCCCGTTAAAGGCGTTATTGCATTTGGTTACCCATTTCATCCGCCAGGAAAACCAGAGAAACTTCGAACAGAACACTTTGGCGATATTCATTGCCCATTTTTAGTATTGCAAGGTGAGCGAGATACATTTGGTACACGTGAAGAGCTTAAAACCCTCGCTATGCCCAAACAGCCGAGTTTTGTGTGGCTGACCGACGGAGATCATTCATTAAAACCACGTAAAAAAAGTGGAGTAACTGAACAAGAAAACCTCAAAGCAGCGGCGTTTAGTGCTATTGAATTTATAAAACACATAGTGGAGCAGAAATGATCAAACTATTTTTAATGACCGGAAGTCTCTTTTGTATGCTGTCGGTTATGTTAGGGGCGTTTGCCGCGCATGGTTTAAAAAGTCGTTTATCTGAATATTCTTTAGGTGTATTTAAAACGGCTGCTGAGTATCAAATGGTTCATGGGCTTGCGCTTATTGCGCTGGCCATTTTAATTAAATGGGGCATAAATTTAAGTTGGGCTGGTGGCTTTTTTATAGCTGGCACACTACTTTTTAGTGGCAGCTTATATTTACTTGCGCTTAGTGGAATGAAGTGGCTAGGGCCAATAACACCGCTTGGCGGATTATGTTTTATTATTGGTTGGATTGTTATTTTAGTGCAAGTTGCACGATTTAAGTTTTAAAGAGTTTAAGGGTTAATATGTCTTGTGTTGTGATTTACTGTCGTAGTGGTTTTGAAAGCGATGCTGCTGCTGAAATAACGTTTCATGCTGCCGAGCAAGGTTTTGCAGGTTATGTGAAAGCCAAACCAAATACCGGTTATGTTGTTTATGAGTGCTTTGAAGCACACCATAGTGACGAAATAATCAAAAAAGTCGATTTTAAAAATATGGTATTTGCTCGTCAATGGTTTGCCGGTAAATTAGTTGAAAATATGCCTGTAGAAGATAGGGTAAGTGCAGTGGTTGAAGCTGCTAAAGATTTTACATTATGCTCAGAGCTACGCGTAGAAACCCCCGATACAAATGAAGGCAAAGAGCTTTTAACGTTTTGTAAAAAAATATCAACACCACTTAAAAAAGCCCTCGAAAAGAAAAATATTGTTTTACGTGAGCCAAAAGCTAACCGTCCTGTAATGCACGCACTATTTTTAACGAATAACACAGCTTACGTAGGTTATTCATATAGCTTCAATAACTCAGCCTATTTTATGGGCATATTACGTCTGCGTATGCCAAGTGATGGGCCAAGTCGCTCAACGCTTAAGCTCGATGAAGCCTTTAATGTATTTATCCCAGAGCAACAGCGAGAAACACGTGTAGCAGCTGGAATGCGCGGGGTTGACTTAGGAGCGTGCCCTGGCGGGTGGACTTATCAGTTAGTTCGCCGAGGCATGTTTGTAAGCGCAATTGATAACGGCCCAATGAACGAAGATTTAATGGAAACCGGACAAGTGAAGCATTTTAGAGCCGATGGCTTTAAATACCGCCCAGAAAAAAGAAATATTGACTGGTTAGTATGCGATATGGTGGAAAAACCGACCAAAGTGACTAACCTAATGATTGACTGGGCAGTAAATGCATACGCAAAAGAGCTGATATTTAACTTGAAGCTGCCTATGAAAAAACGCTTTGATAGTGTTTATGAATGCCTGACGATGATTAAAGAGCAGCTTGCTAAATATGGCATAAGCTATGAGTTACAAGCTAAGCACTTGTACCACGATCGTGAGGAAATAACCGTTCATTTAAACGTTACTAAGGTGCCACAAAATTTGTATAGTTAAAAAGTAGAGGCTCACAAGTGGTAAAAAACAATCTAATAAAATATCTCGGTTTACTTTTTTTATCACTTTTAATAACAGGTTGTGGCGGAGGAGGGAGTAGCGACTCAAGTGATTCATCCGGCAATGCCGCTCCAGTTGTTACACTCAGTATTAGCAGCAATGTTATTGTTGCTAATCAATCATTTACTATTACAGCGCAAGCTAGTGATAGTGATGGTCAAATATCAAGTTACCAATGGCAACAGCTAAGCGGCCCTGAATTTACATTTGCTGCTAATGGCAACACGCTAACGGCAATTGCTCCAAGTGTTTCACAAGATACTAGCTTTAGCTTTTCTGTAACCGTGACCGATAATGCTGGTGCCTCTACTGAGCAAGTATTTTCCGGAACCATTACCAATCAAAATAATCCACCAACAGTTAATATTACAGGGCCAAGTAGCGCACTTGCAAATACACAAGTTGATTTAGTTGCTAACGCCCAAGATACCGATGGCACAATTAGTTCTATTACGTGGGTTCAGTCTGCAGGTGACAATGTTGAATTTTCACAAACGGATGGAGTACTGAGTTTTACGGCCCCGAATGCAGCTGAAAATATAACACTTGGGTTTAGCGTTACCGTTACTGATAATTCTGCAAGTAGTGCTCAAGCAAGTACAACTGTTTTGATAACACAATTAAACACTGCACCCACAATAAGTATAACGGCTCCAGAGCAGGCGGAGCAAAATGAACTAGTAACACTTACCGCAGAGGCGCAAGATAGTGACGGCACAATAAATAGTATTACTTGGCAGCAAACTAATGGACCTGTTGTTGATATAACACAAACAAGTACAAGCATTAGTTTTAATGCCCCTACAGTCGCACAAGACACCAATATTACATTTGTAGCTACAGCGACAGATAACGACAGCGCCACAAATAATACTCAAAAAACAGTTGTTATACTTGCACCCAATAATCCGCCCACAGCGCAAGATGTGAGTATTAATGTACAGTACAACCAAACTAAACAGTTTGGTTTGGTTATAAACGATGCCGATAACGATACTGTACAAGTTACCTTTCCAGATGATTTAAATGGCGCACAAATTAGTGTTGTCGATTCACAATCGCTTATATTTAATTACACACCACCGAGTAATAGTATTTCTTCACAAAGCTATACTTTGAGTGCCTCTGATGGTGAAGACACAATAAATTTCCTCCTAAACATTACTATCGTTGATTCTACGCCTGCAACAATAAGTAGTGTTACGCCCTCAAATAGTAGTGAGCCGGTGTTAGTTGATTCCCCTGTTAGTATTTCGTTTTCAGACATTATGCTAACTAGTTCGTTAGTAACAAATACAAGCGAGGGGGCATGTGCTGGAAGTGTGCAAATATCGGCCGATAGCTTTTCGACATGTTTGGCACTTAATGTAGAGAGTTTATCGGGCACGACGAGCGATACTAGCACGTATTTTCATAGTGTAAATTTAACGGCCACGTTTAGCGAAGATACTCAATACAGTGTGCGTGTAACCTCTGATTTAGTTAATTTTGATGATACGGCCATTGAAACGCAAACAGTGACTTCTTTTACTACTTCAAGCCAAGATATAAAAATAACGGAAATCTCTTCTGTGCAATTTAGTAACGACCTGCCTTGGATTGAAATTTATAACGGTACGGGAGCTGCGGTAAACTTGCAGAGTTATGCGCTTAAAACTCGTAGTATTAATATGGTTGATAGCTCGACTAGCGCAGAGACGATATTTTCATTGCCTAACAAAGAGCTTGAAAATGGTGAATATCTTATTTTACAAAGTAAGTTTGGAGATGAATTTTTAGCAAATGCATCACTGAATAATCCTAAGATAGCGCTTATAGGTAATACAAATGATGAAGTCAGACCTTATTGGTACATAAACGGTTTTGCAGAAATTTTAAATAGCGCGGGTACGCAAACAATCGACTTTGTAAAATTTGGAAACTCATCACAAGAGCCAGTAACGCCATCGCAATGGCAAGGAGGCAATTCAGAGCAGATCCTTTCTGAACAAGGGGGCAGCTTAAAGCGCGAACTTAATGCTACAGACACTAATCAAAGTACTGATTGGAGTTATTCTGTGTTTAATACACCCGCTGGGCCAAACAATATCAGCTGTACCGTAGACGATGATGAGGATGGCATTCCGGATTGTGCTGAGCAGGAGGGTACAACATTTGCGGGCTTACCGCTTTATGAGTGGGGAGCGCGCACCTCACAAAAAGATATATTTATTGAAGTCGATTATATGGATAGCAGTGATGTAGGCATCACTCCGCATCGAACTGCACTTGAAAAAGTAGTCGCTGTATTTGCAGAAAAAGGCTATACAGTTCACTTTGACGTGGGCGATTTATTTGATCAAAACACAAACACAGCACCGCAAAATTTTGATTTAGGTGGCGGAAATACGGTGCCCTTTAATGATTACACGCCATTTGAATACGACTTAAGCAGCCCGAGTTTGTTTGTTTATAAAATGGAATATACCGATATAACCCGAAGACCTATTTTTCATTACTTATTAATGGCCAGTAGTGGTAATGAAGACGGCAGTATTAGTGGGTCGGGTATTGCTGAAATAAGCGGTAATGATTTAATGGTCACTATGGGTGGTTGGGGTTTGACGCTTGATACGCAAGTAGCAACCAATGTGACTTACAACTATCAAGCATCAACAATATTTCATGAGTTAGGGCATAACTTAGGCTTATATCATGGCGGTAATGAAGAAGTTAATTTTAAGCCTAATCATCTAAGCTCTATGAACTATTTATATCAATTAGCAGGTTTATCAACAATAGGTAATAACGAAGGCGATCGTTATTATGAGCGTTTTTATCCAGGCAATGCTAGTTGCGATATTACACCAAATACCAATAGTCATTTAGGCTCTACAGATGACTTTATTATTGATTACTCAAGTGGTAGCTCAGCAAGTTTAGATGAGAGTACAATACTTGAAGTACAGGGTTTAAATCGAGACGGCTCACTTCCTGTTGATTTTAACTGTAACGCAATTAACACCGAAAGCTTAACAAGCTTTGATACTAACCAAGACAATACTATATCAATACTAAGTGATGTAGATGAGTGGAGCATGATCAATCTGCAGTTTTATATGCAAAGTGCAGGTAATCGGTTTGGCGTACCAAATACTAATAATAGTAAGGTGAATAATATACAAAGTTCGCCTGCAAATATTGAAACCTTGCCCAAATATATAAAAGAAGCGCAGCCAAGTAGTGCAATTATTGCTGAATTAAAAGCAATTAGAGAGCAATAGTATGAAGCAAGGTCTAGGCATTAGGCTTATTATTTGTAGTAGCTTTTTAAGCTTACTTATCGCGTGTAGCGATACTAATAATACACGTGAGTGGTTACTACAAAATGATAATTTGTATTATAAAAATACAGCCGTTGACTGGCGTGTTGAATCAGTTGATGGCTGTAAAACCTGTGTTATAACCCAAGATGTTGCTTATCAGCCTGAAGGCATGAGTAGTTATAATACGTTAATGCAGAATCAAAATTGGGTGGCAGTACATGAGTTAAGTAAAACCAATGTTATTCGTTTAAAAATGCCATATCAAACACCTTATTTATATGTAGAGCGTGTAAAAGGTAAAACACTAACGCTGTTTGATCAGCAGCAAAATCACAGCATAAAAATTGGTGAAGTTACATCCGTAAATTTTAACAATCAGCACTTTAATATTTTGATTAAAAGCTTTGAAGAAGTAGATAAGCAAAGTGTTGCGTTGCCAAGGCGAGCAACGCTTGAGTTTATCGCTTTAAAAATAGATTAAAAAAAGCACCTTAGGTGCTTTTTTATTTTTGGCTGTTAAACCTTTTAAAGGCAATATGCCTTTAATTAGCGCGGTATTTTGGCCGATAATTATCAACCCATAAACGTGTTGCACCGCATACAGCCACAGGCATAACGATTAGGTTTATAAACGGGATCGCGGTTAGCAACATAACTGCAAAACCAAATCCGTAAGATAAACCTTGCTTCGATTTTAAATCGTCTTTCATTTGCTTAAAGCCGATTTTATGATTATCAAAAGCAAAATCTTTATATTGCACGGCATACATCCAACAGGTAAAAAGCACCCATAATACTTGGCCAATTACAGGCAATATCCACAGTAAGATAAAAAAGCCAATTGCGCGTGGCAGGTAATAACAAAGTTTAGTCCATTCACGGCCAAGCATTCTAGGGACGTCTTTTACTATTTCTTTAAAACCATCGTCATTAATTTTTTGACCGGTTAAATAGAGCTCTACTTTTTCACTGAGCAGCCCATTAAAAGGCGCGGCAATAAAATTAGTAATTACTGTAAATATCATACTGTAGCTAAACAGCACCACCAGCACTGCAATAGGCCACATTAGCCACTCTAACCAACTTAACCACTCAGGTAGCATGTTGTTAATATAGCTAAAACCATCGCTTAACCAGCCAAATAAAAAAAACAGAGAGCTACCAAAAAGTAAAATATTTATTAAAAGCGGAATGAGCACAAAGCGCTTAAGCCCTTTTTGGCTAATTAATTTAAAACCGGAAAAAAAATATTCCATACCTTGAGTGATTTGCACTATAACCTCATAAATTTTTGACCATTATTAGCAGTATAAATAGCTTAATAAATTTGAACAGTTATTTTAAGTAACAAAGTGTTAGGCTTAATGTTGTAACTTATATTTACATAACGCCAATAAATGTTTAAAAATATGCAATGTTACCAAGTGCGTATCTATTTAATTAGTTTTCTCTAATTAAATAATAAACTTAAAAATCATAACTATACTGAATTGTATTATGTAAGAGAAAACTTCTTTTTGGAGAGTTTTGTTGTTTCAATTTGTACAAAGAAAGTTCTGAAGGTGAAATATGAATACAGCCAGGTTAAAAAAACTTTTATCTCACCAGCAAGGCATATTATCCAAAATTGCGCTAGGAGCGCCTTTAAGCGAGGTGCTAACTGAAATATGTTTAGCAATTGAAGAAATAATCGATGATGAAACGGCAATGTGTTCTATTTTATCGCTAAAAGGTAACCAACTGTTTCACTGTGCAGCTCCTACGATCCCACAAGAGTATTGTGATTTAATAAATGGAGTTTATATTGGAGATAATGCTGGCTCTTGCGGCACAGCTGCGTTTACTAAATTACGCACAATTGTGGAAAATATTGAAACTTCATCGCTTTGGGAAAACTTTAAAGATTTAGCGCTGAGGTTTAATTTACGCTCATGCTGGTCAACGCCTGTCTTTTCTACTCAAGGTGAATTACTGGGCACTTTTGCTATTTATCATAGAAGGCCTAAAGCTCCTTCAAAGACCGATTTAGAACTCATCGATTTTTTTGTGCACTTTTCAAGTATTGCGCTTGAAAAAAATAACGAGATTAATAAAACCAAACAGCTCGTTACTAACTTGCAGCAAAGCAATGAAAAATTTAAAGCCTTTACTAAAGTAATGCCCGATCTCATTTTAATATTAAGTGAAGAGGGCGTATACGCCGATGTTTACGGTACATCCAATGAGCTACTACTTGAGTCTACAAGCAACCTTGTTGGCCAAAACGTTAATGATTTACTGCCTAAACAAGATGCACAAATGATTATGGCAGTTATTAAAAAAACGCTCGCTACTAACGAAATGCAAATTTTTGAATACGAATTAGATGTTCCCAAGGGAAAGGTCATATTTGAAGGCCGAGCTGCTGCTTTAGATGACTATCACACAGACAATCCATCACAGCGGCATGTAGTGTGGATGGCAAGAGATATATCAATCAGAAAAAAAGCAGAGCAAGAAGTGCATAAACTCGCTTTTTATGACCCACTAACAAATTTACCAAATAGGCGTATGCTTAGTGATAAATTAAGCTTGTGTGTTGAGAGTATTAAGCAAAGTAATGACATTGGTGCTTTATTATTTTTAGATCTAGATAACTTTAAACGAATTAATGATTCACTTGGGCACAGCGCAGGCGATGAAGTACTTGTAGAGTTATCAAAAAGGTTAAATACAATAATTAAAAGCTCAGATACATTAGCCAGAGCGGGTGGCGATGAGTTTATTATTTTACTAGAGCACGTGGGCAAAAATACGCAGCAAGCGAGTTATGAATGCAAAGTACTCGCTACAAAAATTCAAAGCGTATTTCATGACAAATTTGAAATAGGCGAACTTGCTTTTCAAGTAAGTTGTAGCATTGGTATTTGCCTTATTGATAGCGTAAACGCACAAACGGATAATATTTTAAAATTTGCCGATACTGCTATGTATCGCTCTAAAAATAAAGGCGGCAATAGTAGCAGCTTTTACGACCCAGCCTTGCAAACACTGCTTGAAAAACAAACCGAGCTTGAAACCGATATAGTAAGGGCTATTGCGTCTAACGAGTTTTGTGCTTATTTTCAGCCACAAGTTAATCAATTAGGTAAGGTTGTTGGTGCTGAGGCACTTATTAGGTGGAATCATCCTAAAAAAGGGTTAATAGCACCAAACGAATTTATCCCTATAGCAGAGCAATACGGCCTTATTCAAAGCCTTCAAAACGTCGTTCTGCGCGATATATGTAAGTTAATTAATGAGCTTAAAAGTACTAATACAATCGATAATTCGTTTAGTGTTTCAATAAATATTAGCCAAAGTCAATTTAACTCTTCTAACTTAAAAAAAGAGTTGTTTAGCACTATTAAAGAGTTTGGTGTTGAAGCATCTCAAATTAAATTAGAAATAACAGAATCCATGCTTTCAAGTGATATAGAACACACAATAGTGCAAATGAAAGAGCTAATTTCGGCAGGTTTTGTATTTTCTATTGATGATTTTGGTACTGGTTACTCGTGCTTAACGTACTTAAGCGCTTTTCCGGTAAAAGAGTTAAAAATTGATAAAAGTTTCATCGATAAAATATTGGATCAGGCCAAAGGGTTTAGCATAGCGCAAACAATAATTAGTTTAGGTAAAAGCCTAAATTTAGTTGTCGTTGCCGAAGGCGTCGAAACAGCAGCGCAATACGAAGTACTTAGCAAAATGAATATTGATTCAATTCAAGGTTATTTAATAGCAAAACCGATGCCTAAAGCACACTATTTAAAATGGCATAATGACAAAAGTGATATTCACAGTTTAATTTCGTAATAGGTATTGGCTATTTATTTTTAGTTTTATAGCTGAGATATGGAACATGATATGAGCGATAAGGAGTAAAGATTTTTCAGTTAAACAATGCTAAGCTACGTTCGCTTAAATATTTTATTTAAAGCTTAATAAACTTATTACAATGAATGGAAGCTTTATGCAGTTAGTCGATTTGAATCCAAGTGATCCCGATGTAGTTAACGTATTTGACGATATAGACCGACTTATAAATTCTTTATACCCTGTCGCAACAGCACAGTCTCTTGAGTTAGAAGAGTTAACTTTACCCAATGTATATGCAATAGGCTTAAAAACCGATGAAGGTATTATTGCCTGCGGTGCTATTGTCGAAAAGTTTGATACCCAGCCATACGGTGAAATTAGACGCTTATATGTAAAACCAAGCCACCGTGGTAAAGGGCTATCAAGACGTATTATGCAAATTTTATTACATCAAGCGGGCGAGAAAAAAATACCACTAATTCGTTTAGAAACGGGCCCGAAGCAAACTCAATCAATCAATTTATATGAAAATTTAGGCTTTAAACGCTGCGGTAGCTTTGGCTCATATGTCGATAATCCGCAAAGTGTATTTATGGAATTAGGGCTTAATCAATAAGAGCCTATCAACCTGCGGCATATATAAAATATGCCGTACACTTTCATCTTTATTGTTGCTTAGCAATAAACTCCAACCTCCTAAATGAATAGCTTATATCTCTTTGTAAAAATACTTCACTGTTTTTACCTCTTATCTTCGTATAAAATCTGCTTTGTAAATTATTAGTAATACACAAAGCGAGAATTTTTATCTTTTTTAAAAGTAGCAATAAACAAATGAGCGAAATAACAGTAGTAACCCACAGCGGTAATTTTCATGCAGACGATGTATTTAGTATTGCAGTACTAAAACATGTTTTACCTTCTTTTAAACTGGTACGTACTCGCGATAAAGCATTGATTGAAAGTGCTGATATTGTTGTTGATGTAGGCGGTGAATATAACCCAGATACAGGCAGGTTTGATCATCACCAACGTGGTGGTGCGGGCGAGCGTGAAAACGGTACTCCGTATTCGTCATTTGGCTTAATTTGGAAAAAATACGGCTTAGCGCTGTGTGATAATAACCAAGCCGTGGCTGATAGAGTCGACTCTGGCTTAGTTTCTAATATTGATGCTATAGATTGTGGTTATGTTAAAGGTGTCGTTGAAGGAATAACCCTTAGCCAAACGCTTTCTATGTTTAACCCAACATGGGAAGAAGAAGGCAATTTTGATGAGTGCTTTAATGAAGCCGTCGATTTTGCAGCACGTTTACTAACTCGTTTTATTGCCTCAGCTCACGGTAGTGTAAATGCAAAAGCAATTGTTGCCAAAGCAATTGAAAATGCCGAAGATGCTAGAGTTATCGTGCTTGAAAAATATACTCCATGGAAAAAAACAGTCCATATATTATCAAGTGACGCACTATTCATGGTTTATCCGTCTCATTCAGGGCAGTGGATAATACAAACTGTGCCGGTTGAACCAGGATCATTTGAAGATAGAAAGTCCCTCCCTAAAGCGTGGGCTGGTTTATCTGATGAAGAGTTTCAAGCTGAAACAGGCTTAGATGACGCTGTATTTTGTCATAACGGTTTATTTATTGCCGGTACTAAGTCGTTCGAAAGTACAATGAAGCTAGCCGAAGTAGCGTTGGCTGAGTAATCTATTTAACTAAATTGTAGTTAAGAGATTTATCACCCGTACTTTGAGCTATATTGCTAAGTAACTAATTTTGGTTACTTAGCTTTGTTATGTTTTTATTATCTAAATTACGTGAGGTTTTATGTTTGAAGTAAAAACTATCGCGCTATTTATTATTACTGCACTTGCTGAAATTATTGGCTGTTATTTACCCTACCTGTGGCTCAAAGAAGATAAATCCATATTACTTTTGATACCTGCTGCAATCAGTTTGGCATTATTTGCTTGGTTGCTAACTTTACACCCTGTGGCAGCAGGGCGTGTTTATGCCGCGTATGGCGGCGTTTATGTCTGCGTGGCTTTACTATGGTTATGGGGTGTTGATGGCGTAAAGCTTACAGTGTGGGATGTAGTGGGCGCAGCGGTTGCCTTACTGGGGATGGCTATTATTATTTTTGCTCCTAAGAGCGCATAAACAGATCAGGTTAATTTTTACTTATACCCATCCGCTTAGCCCTGAAAAATGATTAAGTATTTATTTCGGATTGGTATTACACATATATCGAGCAATTAAACCACTCACCACTTTTTCATAAGTATGCGCAAGCGTAGGATTATCTATTAAGCTTGTTTGCACAACATGCCCTGTGTATAAACCGTAAAACTCATAAGCAAAAATACTTGGCTCTTTATCGTTACTAAAATAGCCTTGCTCTTGGCAGTTAACTGCAAGTTTAGTGAGGTAGTTAATCATTCTGGCTTGCTGATCTTGCATAAATTGCCTTACTAAACAATTTGGGTCTGCTTTAAATTCAACAGAGGCCTTAATTAGGGGGCAACTTGTATGCTGTTCAGGGCAGCACTTTTCTAAAAAACTTAGCCATTGTAACCATTTTTGCTGAAAGTTATTCAAGTGCACTAATGCATCTTTATCAATAGATGGTTCAACAACTTGTTTTTTAAATTCTTCCTCTGTGAAGGCTAATATAGCAACTTGCATATCTTCTTTATTAGCAAAATTTGAGATCACTCCCGTACGGGACATATTTGCCGCGGCTGCTATTTTACCAATGGATATACTGTATAAGCCGTATGTAGCCGCGAAGGCCATTCCTTTTTGTAAAATATATAGCTTAGTGCTCTCACTTTTTTTCATTTTTAGCTCATGAATGTTGTTATTTGATCGTACACATATTGGCTTTTTAAAATTCTAACGTGGCCAAGTTTCTCAGTAGCAATAAGTGTAGCAGGCGTGTTATCTGTTAACTGTTTTATAGCTTCAAAGTTAGCAACAGAGTCATTTTTATCATGGATAAAAAGCATATGCTCATTAATTTTATGCTTAGAGTTATCAGGGTGAAGGTGTTGCCAATTAATACCGTATTGCTCAGATACCTTGTTAAGCATATTTTCCAACATAAGTTCAGAAATGCCTACTTGTTTTACTTTTTCAAACATAGCTTCAAAAATTTGCGCAGGGGCAGAAATCATCACTATTTTTTTGTTCTTTAAAAACGAGCTATCTAAATTTAATAAAGCAACGCCGCCCATAGAGTGAGTAACGACTCTGTCTATAAGTATATTTTGCTCATCAAAATAATTAAATGCAGCGGTTAAGCCCTGCATGTAACCGTATAAATGAGAAACTTTACCGTGTGAATAACCATGGCCAATGTGATCAATTGAATACACATTAAAGCCTTTTTCTACCAGTTCATTTATTAATGCAGTAAAGCGGTTTGTGCTATCTGCCCAGCCGTGAGAAAGAAACACCGTTTTACTGTTTCCCTCTTGGCTAAAGTAATACAAATTGATAGCACCTAATTGAGTATTAAGCTTAATATTTATTGGTTGAATATCGGTTCTAAAGTCGTATCGGCGCCTGCTATGCGGGTTACAAAACACCTTCATGGCAAGGCGAGCACTCAATTTTGGGAACGTTTTAGTTAAACCAAATGTTGCCGCTTTAGTGACTTTAGCAAACCTGGGTGGTTTGCTCTGATTAAAATAAATTTGCTTCATAATTATGCCAAATAAGTACAGTTGTTCTATTTTATCTGAAAAAAGTACAGTTGTACTTTTTAATTAAATTACTAAAGCTTATATCAATGTTAAAAATCACTCGTTACGAGTAAAAATACTTGTTGGACTTAAAAGTCTATTTTTCTTTTAATGCGCGCACTTAGCCGAACCGGCATTCATTAAATAAAAGAGAAAGATAAATGAAAGAGACAACATCACTAGAACAAGCTCGCACGAGTTACAATGTTCGTCATTGGAGCCAAGGTTTTTTTGGTATAAATGATCAAGGTGATGTGTATGTTGCGCCAAAGGCTCACGCCCCAGAGCAAACTATTGCACTGACAGATATCGCAAAGCAGCTAGAAGAAAAAGGCTTAAGCTTACCGGCTTTAGTGCGCTTTCCACAAATTTTACATCATCGTGTGCACAGTTTATGTGGCGCATTTAATACCGCGATTGAAAACTATGGTTACCCAAAAGATTACTTATTAGTTTACCCAATTAAAGTAAACCAACAACGCGAAGTAGTTGAAGAAATAGTAGCAAGCCAAGCTGAATTAGAAAAAAAACAATTAGGCCTAGAAGCAGGCAGCAAACCAGAGCTTTTAACTGTTTTGGCAATGGCAGAAAAAACCAGTGCAGTGATTGTATGTAATGGCTACAAAGACAAAGAATATGTGCGCTTAGCACTTATTGGTGAAAAGCTAGGCCACAAAGTTTACATAGTGCTAGAAAAGCTTTCTGAGCTCGACATGGTGCTTAGCCAAGCAAAAGCGTTAAATGTTAAACCACGTATTGGTATTCGTGTACGTTTAGCATCGCAAGGCAAAGGGAAGTGGCAAGCAAGTGGCGGCGAAAAATCTAAATTTGGTTTATCAGCGTCACAAGTACTGCATGTAGTGAACCGTTTAAAAGACGCAGGCCAGCTTGATTTAATGCAACTTGTGCATTTTCACTTAGGCTCGCAAATGGCAAACATTCGCGATGTGCGTTTAGGTGTAAGCGAGGCTGCGCGTTTTTACTGTGAGTTACGCAAATTAGGTGCAAGCATTGAATGCTTAGACGTTGGGGGCGGTTTAGCTATTGATTACGATGGTACACGCAGCCAATCTCATAACTCAATGAACTACAGCTTAGCTGAGTATGCAAATAACATTGTGTACACCATAGGCGATACCTGTAAGCAGTATGAGCAACCAATGCCGACTATTATTTCTGAGTCGGGGCGTGCACTAACGGCGCACCATGCTGTACTTATCTCAAACGTGATAGGCACAGAAAGCTACGTACCAGAACAGCTAAAAGCGCCTGCAACAGATGCACCGCTTTTATTAAATAATATGTGGGCCTCGTTTGTGCAGTTAACCGATTTAACTGACGACCGCGCACTGATTGAAATTTATCACGATAGCCAAGGCGATTTAGCAGAGGCGCATAACCAGTTTGCACTTGGGCTTTTAGATTTAACGCAGCGTGCGTGGGCAGAGCAAGTTAACTTACGTATTTGTTATGAGCTTAACAAACACATGGATAATAAAAACCGTTTTCATCGCCCGATTATTGACGAGTTAAATGCGCGTTTAGCTGATAAGTTTTTTGTAAACTTTTCGCTTTTTCAATCATTGCCTGATGCGTGGGGGATTGATCAAGTGTTTCCGGTATTGCCATTAAGTGGCTTAACCGAAGCACCAAAAAAACGCGCTGTATTACTTGATATAACCTGTGATTCAGATGGCGCACTCGAGCACTATGTTGATGGCCAAGGCATTGAAAGCACATTGCCCGTGCCTGAGTACAGTGCTGATAAACCCTACCTAATGGGCTTTTTCTTAGTGGGAGCGTATCAAGAAATTTTAGGTGATATGCACAATTTATTTGGCGATACGCACAGTGCCATTATCAATATGGATGAGCAAGGTGTTGCCAGTATTAGCGAAATAAATCACGGCGATACGGTGGCCGATATGATGCGCTATGTGCATTTAGATGTTGAGAGCTTTCAACAGTCGTACGCGCAGTTAGTGTCTGCAAAAATAGATAAAAATGAACAGCAAAGCGTTTTAGACGAGTTGCAAAACGGCCTGAATGGCTACACTTATTTAGAAGAGTTATAAGCAATGTCTAGCTTGTTTGGTCATGTTGACCACTCATTGTATTCAAACGGGATGACGTTTTTGCGTCGTCCTATGGTGCAAAATATTAATGCAATTGATTCAGACGTAGTGGTTTTAGGCTTACCGTTTGACTTAGCAACATCGGGTCGCCCAGGTGCACGTTTAGGTCCAGATGCAATTCGCAGAGCGTCGGTTCATTTAGCATGGGAAGACACTAAATACCCGTGGACATTTCCTTTGTTTGAGCGTTTAACGGTTGCAGATGCAGGGGACTTTACTTACCCGGTAGGCGATCCTGAGTATTTTACTGCACAGCTAGAAATGGCCGCAGAGCAAATACTTCGCCAAGGTGCAACTCTGTTAGGCCTTGGGGGCGATCACTTTGTAACGCTTCCGCTATTGCGGGCGCATGCAAAGATACATGGCAAAATGGCACTGGTTCATTTTGATGCGCACACCGATACATACAGCAATGGCTCACGTTTTGATCACGGTACTATGTTTTATCATGCACCTATGGAAGGGCTGATTGATGTAGATCACAGTATACAAATTGGTATTCGCACCGACTTTGACCAATCAAAGCATGAGTTTGCAGTGATTGATGCAATGCAAGCTAACGATTTGCATGCCAATGAAATTGCAGTGCAAATACGTGAGCGAGTAGGCGACTTACCTGTTTACCTAACGTTTGATATAGATTGTTTAGACCCTGCATTTGCACCAGGTACAGGTACTCCCGTGTGCGGTGGTTTAACATCTGATAAAGTTCTTAAAATACTGCGTGCGCTTAAAGGCATAAATATGGTGGGTATGGATGTGGTAGAGGTATCACCGTCGTACGACCAAAGTGAGCTTACCGCTATTGCCGCAGCAACCATTGCCAGTGAGTTATTGCATTTGTGGACACATAAAAATAAGTATTAACTTAATAAGTTAAGTACTACGTAAAGGTATGCAATGGCATACCTTTTTTATTTTAGAGGTGCAAAGTATTTAGCGTGTCACTTTCTGGCATTATCAATGCGCTCTTGTGCACTTGGGTGACTTGATAAATATTCGAGTAAATTATTTACCTTTTCAATATGCTCGTTTTCGCTTGTATGCGCACTTTGTAGCGCTTGTATGGCCTCGGCAAAATCATTGCTTGAATAACCTAAATGCTCAAGTTGAATGAGGGCATAGCTATCTGCCTCACGCTCCATATCACGCGAAAACCCCTGCTGCGCAAACGTAGCCCCAGTGCCAAGAGCCACTTCTGCTATACCTTCTAAATCGCCAAATATAACTGCAAGTACAATGGTACTGGCTGCCGATTGGGCAGTCATACGTACACTATGCTGGTGAACAACATGGCCAATTTCGTGCAGTAACACGGCTTTTAACGCGTCTGGTTTATCGGCAAGTAAATTAGCTAATTCATCAGTGACTACAATACGCCCATGGGGCATTGCAAACGCATTAGCGCCAAAGCTATCTGATTTATAAAACGATAACCTATAAACTGATGGCTCAAGCGAGAGTTCATTAAGCATTGTATTAAAGTGTTGCTGTACTTTGGCTTGCTGATCAATAGGCAGCTCGCTTTCATCAAGGGCTAGTTTTTCAATTAAGGTAAAACTTTGCTCACCCATTTGCTCTACTACACTGCGCGGTAGGGTATCAACGCTGTAAACAGCAATAGCTGGCACTACTTTATAAAGCATTAGCCACATAAACAGCGGTGTAAAAATAATGGCAGCTAAAATAGCCCATTTACTTTTTTCAAGGCGCTCTAGTAGGTCGTGCTTATCGGTTTTAAAAGGCCAGCGATAATTTACATCACTTGGAATGAAGCGGCTGCCATCATTAAAACGCAGTTCATCAGCAAGCCCGGCAAGGCCAGCGGTGAGTGTTATATCGCTTATTGCATAGCTTGAAATAAGCTGATCATCGTGGCTAATTTCAACCAAGGTGTCGCGAATATTAGCGACACCTTGTTGATAATTACTTGATGCTTTGGGGAAGTAATGTCCCTGTACGTGCATAGTAAACTCTTAGGTTAGCGATAAATCAATATCAAATACATTGGCTGCTTCTTCAGCAAACGATGACTGCTCTTGCTGCGCAGTATCTACTAAATTTAGCGCACTTGGGTAAATATTAACGGTTGTAACCTCGGCAAGCATTCTAGATGTACGCACTTTGGTCCACGGGTAGGCAAGTCCTAAGGAGAACACAATGGCCAGCATATTTGTTAATAGTAATATGGCAAAAGGAATAGGCTTAAGCTGTGATTTAAATGACGCTACGTCTTCAAATTGGCTGTTATCAAAAATATGATTACGAATAGCCGCAGCCCAAACAGCGGTTACTATCGCAATCATAAATACGTAAGCGACCATTAGTGCACCAAACATGAGTGTCATGGCTGCAGGGTCTTGCATGTTCTGTTGATTTTCTACATTGAGCAAATCAAGCCCAAACAAGCCTAAAATAGCCATAAAAATCACCATAGTGATAGAGCTCACCACAAAACAAATAAGCGCTGTTAAGTAGTATGTTTCACCTTTTAGGTTAACTGTTAATGGCGTATCGCCGTAACTAATATTGCTATGTATGTACGTGTCGATACGTTTTAAAACATAAGGCATCAATAAATAAAGCGTAAAAATACTGGCTATAGGTAACAGTATAAAGTTAACAAAGGCTTCGCCGTAATTGCCTTTAAACGAAAAACGCACATTACGATGACGGGTCATACGCATATTAAAGCGCAGGCCTTGATTAATAATCCACGGCATTAAAAATATAAAAGCAACCGCAAAGAGTAAGCCTATAATAGGAAAAAAGCTGCTCCCAAAGGTGTAAATTAAAAATACGAGAACCGCTAAAATACGGCCTTTTAAAATTTGCATGGGTGTTGCTAGGTAGTCAAAGCTGTGTCCGTCTATGCGAGTGTGGCCATAAAAGTAACGCATTGTGCGCACCTTTGCCCATGCAGAGTAAATACCTAAAGTAAGTACACTAAGTAAAATATTGACTATCCAAATACCAAAAAACTCACCGCCTTTGCCGCTAAACTGTACTTTACCGCTAAAAATAGGGGGGGCTGGCTCGTTTGCTGGTGGGTTTGCTTCTGGGGGAGTAGGGTGTATTGATTCCATTAAAATTATATCCATGTTGTTTTTTTGTTAATTTACCTAAATTTGGTGCAAAACTCAATATTTATAATAGCGCCAGCCTTTTGCAAGTAACTGATTAAAAGGCTATAAGTAAAAGCATCAGGTTTAAAACTGTGTCGATATTAATTTTAGATTAAGAGCAAAGTATTATAATCAGGCGGTTATTTATATCAGGCGCTATTTTTAACCATTTCAAAACACCTATGGATGTTTATTATGTTGCAAGCTGTTGTTTTAGGCGGGATAGAGTTTAGTCCTTTGGTTGTTTATTTTCCTATAGCGTTTGTTTTAACGGCCATTACACGGTTTGTATTACATCGCTTAGATTGGCACGACCGTATATGGAAGGTCGCTTGGTTTGAAGTGTCTTTATTTATTTGTTATTTGGCCCTAACCGTTTACTTACTCAGTGGAAGATAAATTAGATGACAAAATATCTACGTATACTTTTAACCGTTATAGTTGTTATAGCCGCTGTATTTGCTGGGCGCTGGGTATGGACCGATTATATGCATACACCATGGACGCGTGATGGCCGTATAAGGGCCGAAATAGTGACTGTTTCGCCTGATGTATCTGGATGGGTGACTAAGTTAAATATAAAAGATGGGCAAAGCATCAAAAAGGGAGATTTACTTTTTAGTGTTGATGATAAACGCTATCAAGCGGCGCTTGATAAAAGTAAAGCCAATACCGAAAATGCCTTATATACATGGGAGCTTGCAAAGCACAAGCTACAACGCAGGAAGGGCCTAAATACACAACAGGCCATCAGCGAAGAAAGCCTTGAGTCAACACGTATTAATTCAAAAATAGCCAAAGCTAATTATGAACTTGCAAAAACAGAGCAAGCAATAGCGCAGCTAAACGTTGATAGAACAAAAGCATATGCACCTGTGAGTGGGCAAATTATTAATTTAAGCCTGCGTGAGGGTAATTACGTAGCGCAAGGAACTTCAGTATTTGCAATTGTTAAGTCAGATTCTTTTTATGTAACGGGTTACTTTGAAGAAACTAAAATCCCTTTAATACACGATAATCAAAAAGCTAAAATATCATTGTTAAGTGGCGGTGATGCTCTAACTGGTCACGTAATTAGTGTGGGTAAAGCCATTGCAAATACAAACACACAAAGTAATACGCAGTTATTACCTGTGGTGCAGCAAACATTTAATTGGGTGCGTTTATCGCAGCGTATTCCGGTTGATATTAAATTAGACTCGATACCTGAAAAGGTTCGTCTTAGCGCTGGAATGACCGCCACAATCCACCTCAATACGCATTAAGGAGAACACCTTGGGTGATGTATTGAGGAATTTGTTTTTCCCTAATAAGCAGGCCATTATTTTTGCAACAAAAGGCGTTATTGCTATGGCAATGTCGTTAAGTGTTGCTATGTACCTTAACCTCGATAGGCCTTATTGGGCATTAGTTTCAGCCATATTTTTACAGCTGCGCCCAGAAAGCGGTTTAGTTGTAGAAAAAGCAATTTGCCAAATTGTGGGCACTATTATTGGTGGCTTATTTGGTATATTGCTGCTTACTCAGCTTATGCCTTACCCTTATTTAGCGCTTGGGACTTTAGCATTGTGGCTAGGGTTAAACTCAGCACTTTCGGCAATGGTTCGCCAAGCTAATTTTGTTTATGCTTTTGCTATGGCGGCGGTAACAGCTGAAATTATTGTCCTTTTGGTAATGGCAAACCCAACCACTGTAAGCAGCCACGCAGTATTTGATATCGCACAATCACGCATGAGCGAAATAGTCGTTGGCTCTATTTGCGCGGGGCTTGTGAGTCATTTGTTTTGGCCTGTAAAAGTTAAAGAAACATTACAAGTTCAAGCTCGCGCCGTTATTAATCAAACATTAAATTATTTAGTTACCGAAATAGATAAAAAGTGCACTCACGAAAAACGCCATCAAAAAATAGATACAATAATGGCAACTCTTGGCGCTATAAATGAGGATTCAAGCGCGGTAAGGTACGAAGGGCCCAAAGGACCCGGGCGCGCTCGTGCTGCAAACCAAGTCTCTCAAAAAGTACTTTCTTTACTTGCGCTAATTCAAATTTTTGGTCGCTTGCAGCGAAGTCACACTGAGTTGATCACACCCGATTTAACAACGCTTATGCATAATATGAGTGATGTTTTATGCAATATTGCCAAATCAAACAGTTTTCAATATTGCGCAGATGAGGTAAAGGCCTATAGAAAACGCTTAACAGCGCTTAAGGCGAATAATCAAACCGACTCCCCATTCGAATCGCATATGTTGTCGCTAGCCCTAGAAATTGCCTCTGAGTTAACCATATTACTCAAAGCATATAAAGCACTAGAAGAGCGAGACCAAAGCCTATTAAATGCCCCTAGCATGCTGACCTATCGTGATCCTTTAGCGGGAATGTTTGTAGGACTTAGAACTAGCTTAGTATTTATTATTGGTGCATTTGTTTGGGTAAGTACAGGCTCATCAGCTGCATTAATGATTATGATTTTACCAGTTATTTTTTCAATCATGTTGGCGCGCATACCTCTTGCCATGTTAAAGGTCGTTTTAAAGCGCTTATTAATAGGTATTGCTGTTGCCTCATTTGTCACTGTTTTTTATGCGCTTAATTTACTTTCACAAAGTGGTGGGCAGCTAGAGATTTTAATTTTGGTACTAGCGGGGCCTTACTTTTTAGGTTTACTGCTACTGGCAGATAGAGCGACTTTGCCGTATGGTTTAGGGTTTTGTATTCCGTTTACTATTTTAGTGCGGCCAAGTACTGATATGAGTTTGGCGTTTTCTATCGATTATACTTTAAGCGCAGCAATGGCTATTTTTGCGGGTGTGAGTATTTTGTATTGGGTATTTCACTTAATTACTGGACCGAGTGTACGTTTACTTGTTCACCGAGTGTTTAAAACAACGCATCAAGACTTATTACATATCCATCAACAGCGCATGCCTGCTATTTGGTATAACCGCAGAATGTCAGATCGTTTACTGCGTTTGACTAATTACGATCAAGGCTCTCATACGCGTGCGATCACTGACTTAGCGTTAACCGCTTTAAACATAGGACACGCATCTATTCGCTTGCAATCTATTTGTACACAGCTTGCGGGCAAAGACTTAAAGCAACTTATTAGTTGGCAACACGCCCTTGCCGATGCTTTTTTATTGGCAACAAAAGGTAAAAGTAGCGATGAGTTTAAAAACAAATCAGACGCTTTATACACAGAGCTAGTAGATGCTTCAGGCGAAACAAATCAGGTTGAAGCAATTAAAGGCATGTTTATGCGTATTAATCTCACTTTTGAGCGTAGCGCTAAAAAAATAGCGGAAGCATAATCGGTGTTTTCATGTTTTTGAAGTTCAGATGTGTTTGTTAAATCTGTTATACTGCGGGGATAAATTTATGGGGCTGCTATGATTTCAAAAAACCAACTCAAACTTATTCGCCAACTTGGTCAAAAAAAGTACCGAAAGCAATATAATCAATACCTTGTGCAAGGTGAAAAAAACGTACTTGAGTTGTTAAACAGCCCATTAAAAGCGGTTGATATATTTGCTACACAGGCGTTTATTAACACTTATCAAAGCCAATATCCTCATGCCCAATTAACTGAGGCTCAAGAAGAGCAACTTACTAAAGCAAGTACGCTGGTAAGTAATAATGCCGCAATTGCTATTGTTAATATGCCAATTGCAGCGCTCCCAAAAAGTAATGGGTTAATACTTGCCCTTGATGGCGTATCAGATCCGGGCAATTTAGGCACTATTATTAGAGTTGCTGATTGGTACGGCATTAAGCATATTGTAACGAGTACCGACAGCGCCGATGCTTACAACCCTAAAACGATTAGTGCCACTATGGGCTCGTTTGTAAGAGTATCTGTAAGCCAAGTTGAATTACCTGAATATTTACAAACTTTAAACTTGCCAATATATGGCGCGTTTTTAGATGGGCAAAGTGTGCATAAAACACAATTTAGTGGTGAAGGTGTTTTGCTTATGGGCAGTGAATCGCATGGAATACGCGAGGAATGTGCAAAACTAGTGAGCAACAAAATAACCATACCTGCTTTTGGCGGTGCAGAGTCACTTAATGTAGCAATGGCCACCGGTATTATTTTAGATAACTTTAAACGCCAAGCTTAACTTTTTAACTATTTATGAGTTAAATTGTTTGTAATTAATAACAATAATAATCGGTAATAACAATAAGATGCGCTTAAGCACTATCAAATTAGCGGGCTTTAAATCGTTTGTAGAGCCCACTAAAATTCCATTTCCTGATCAAATGACGTGTGTTGTTGGCCCTAATGGCTGCGGCAAATCTAACGTTATTGATGCAGTGCGATGGGTGCTTGGTGAAAGCTCTGCTAAAAACTTACGTGGCGATGCCATGACCGATGTCATTTTTAATGGCTCAACTAATCGTAAACCTATCTCGCAAGCCTCTGTAGAGCTTATTTTTGATAATACCCAAGGTGATATCCCCAATACTTTTGCCGATCGTAATCAAATTGCAATTAAACGTTTAGTCACTCGTGACGGGCAATCGCTGTATTTTTTAAACGGTAGCAAATGTCGTAAGCGCGATATTACCGATATATTTTTAGGCACAGGGCTTGGGCCGCGAAGCTATGCGATTATTGAGCAAGGGATGATCTCGCGCTTAATAGAAAGTAAACCGCAAGAGCTGCGCGTATTTTTAGAAGAAGCCGCCGGTGTGTCTAAATACAAAGAGCGCCGCCGCGAAACCCAAACACGTATTAAAAGTACCCGCGAAAACCTAGAGCGATTACTTGATGTGCGCAAAGAGCTGCAAACTCAGCTTGATAAACTTGCTGTGCAATCGGTTGATGCTAAAAAATACCGAGAGCTCAAGGCGCAAGAGCGCACTTTAAAAGGTCAAATTGCTGTTTTAAAATGGCAAAAGCTGCATCAACAACAGCTCGAAAAAAGCACACAAATTAAAAAGCTGAATGAGCAAATAACGTTTTTTAAAACGGCGCACTCAGGGCACGATGACGTACTTGCAAGCCTAGAGGGGCAAGTTCAAGCACAACAAGATAAATTAAGCGACGCGCAGCATCAGCAACACGTTACTCACACTGAGTTGACTCGTGCTGAGCAGCAACAAATAAATATTAAACAACAAACACAAACGCTTAAACAAAATCGTGTAAAGCTAGAGCTACGTCAATCGCAAAGCTTAGAACTTAAATTACAGCAGCAAGGTGTATGTGAACAACTCGCAATTACCTTACAAGAGGCCACAGAACAAAGCTTAATGTGCACCGAGCAAGTTGATGAATTGACTCAAACATTAGAGTTATTAGCTGATGAAAAGCTGCAAACTACGCGTGTGTGGCAAGCTTTAAATGAGCAGCAGCTTGAACATAATAGCAAAGCGCAATTGCAGCAAAGTACGATTAATCAAAGCGTTCAAGCACGTGAGCATGTAAGTAATCAGCTAAGCCAAGTACAACAGCAAATTAATGAACTTAAAAGTAGCGATATAGAGCAGCAGCTAGTTGAGCAAACACAAAAGCGCCAAGCCCTCACTCAAGAACTTGCCAGTAAGCAAACTACTCAGTCGCATTGCAGTGCTGAACTTGCAGAGCAGACTAATTTAGTTGCGCAAGCACAAAAGCAGCTTGAAGATAACTTACAGCACCTTAACGAGCTAAAAGCCAGTATAGCTGGTTTGACGAGTAGCCTTGGACTTGAAGATAAAAATGCTCAGAGCCAAAATTTATTTAAACAATTAGTGGTTAAAGAAGGGTTTGAGCACGTAATTGAACAAGCCTTGCAGTCACTTGAGCATTTACATGTAACTAAACAGCAAAGTAATAACAGTGTTTGGCAAAGTAATAAAGCTGCGCCAAAAAACAGCTTAGCTGCATTTATTAATAAGGGTGTTTACCCTGATTTACTAACACGCATTGCTTATAGCGAAGTCGCCGATTTAACACTGCTAAAAGATGATTTTTATATTGCTGTGATGGATAGAACAGGTGCGCTTCATGCTCGAAATTGGCATGTTAGCGCCGATAAAAACGCCGATAACTCTCAGCTTTTAAAGCATAAACAGCTAAAAGAAAAAACAATACAATTAAATGCTTCACAACAAGCGCTGCATAACATACAACAGCAGTTTGACGATTGCAAAGCCCAGCAAACACAGCAAAGTAATGAATTAAACGAGCTTAAAGAGGCTATACATCAACTTGCACAAAATATTGCCATAGCCACAACGCGTAGCGACATGCTTAAAGAGCAGGTTGCTCAGCACTTACAACAATTAGAAAAATTTGAACAGCAAAAGCTGACATTAACAACTGAGCACACGCAGTTATTAAAAACGTGCGATGAACAAGTGCAAGTGCTTGAAGTAATTAAAGAGCAGCAGCTTAATTTAACTGATGATTTAGCAAATGCAAATAATGCTCGAATACAAAGTGAGTCGCAGTATAGCCAAGCTGTAACCACGCTTGAGCAATATAAAACGCAAGCGCATCAAAGTAGTTTATACGAACAAAAAATACAAAGTGAATGGCAACTAAGCCAAACTAAACTTAACCATGCAAAGCAAGAGCATAAAAGTGCAAGTGAAGGCGCTAAAGAGTTACTTGAGGAAATAGAAGAGCTCCTCATTCCAGAGCAAGAACTCACAGATAAAATTGCAAGCTTGCTTGAGCAACACAAGCAAGGTGAGCAGGTGCTAATATCGCTTCAAAGTAAACTTGCTCAAGCTAAAGAAAGTTTAAATACAAAGCAAGCGAGCCTTAAGAATTCACAAGGTGAGCTGGTGGGTTTACAAGAGCAGCATCAAAAACTCACCATTGAAGAACAAAGCCTACTTATCAAAGCACAAGCAGCGCTTGAGCCATTAGACGAGCTAAAACAAAACTTAAAGCACATACTCGAAGCATTACCTGACTCTTTAAGTTTAAGTGCCGCGCAAAACCAGTTAACGGGAATAACTAATCAGCTTGAAAAATTAGGCGCCGTAAATTTAGCAGCAATAGAAGAGTTTGATCTTGCAAAGCAGCGTAGTGAATACCTAGATAACCAATTAGATGATTTAACCAAAGCGCTAAATACTCTCGAAGGTGCCATTCGTAAAATAGATATTGAGACAAAAACACGCTTTAAAGCTACCTTTAATCAAGTTAACGAAGACTTTGCAGAGCTATTTCCAAAAGTATTTGGTGGCGGGAGTGCATATTTAGAGTTAACCAGTGACGATTTACTCGAAAGTGGTGTTAGTATAATGGCACGACCACCCGGCAAGAAAAATTCAACAATTCATTTGTTAAGTGGTGGAGAAAAAGCGCTGACCGCATTATCATTAGTGTTTTCTATATTCAGGCTCAATCCAGCTCCATTCTGTATGCTGGACGAGGTAGATGCACCGCTTGATGATGCCAATGTGGTTCGTTTTTGCCGTTTGGTTGAAGAAATGTCACAATCAGTGCAGTTTATTTATATTAGTCACAATAAAATTGCGATGGAAATGGCAGGGCGATTAACTGGCGTTACTATGGCAGAGCCAGGCGTTTCACGAATGGTAGCAGTAGATATAGAACAAGCAGTGCAACTTGCACACACATAATATTTTAATTTAAGCGTATTAGTATTTTACTAATGCACAGGTTTAGGCATATCAAATAATAAAAGGTGAGGGGATGGCCGAAGAACTAAGATGGGTTTTAATCGTGATCAGTGTATTTGTCATAGGTGGCTTATTAGTACACGGTTTATGGTCAGTTAGAAAAAAAGACAGCCCAGAAGTACCTGCTAGCGAGCGGGTAGAACCAATGCAAGAGACTCCATCTCATACACCGGCCGCACAGCCAAAAGAGCCAGAAGTTACCCAGCGCGATGAGCCGCAATTTGGTGAGCTTAACTTTGATGCTAACGAGCCTCAAATGGATACAAGTGTTCCAGAAATTCCAATTGAAGATGATTTGGAAATTGTGCAAGAGCCAGAAGCCCAGCCACAAAGCGAAGAAACTGCGCCAGTTGAGATGTCTGACTTTGTAATTGTGCATATACAAATGCCAGAAGGATTAACTATGCAGGGCAGTAAATTATTGCCAGCAGTGAACACTTTAGGCTTTAAGTATTCAGAAGAAGGTTTTTTTAATCGTCATATTGACCCAGCAGGCCAAGGACCAGTGTTATTCAGACTGGTAAATATGTACAACCCAGGCACGTTTGATATAGACAATATGGAACAATTTAGCACAGCGGGTGTGAGCTTATTTATGACTCTGCCTTGCGAAGGCGATGGGCTTGCAGCGTTTAATATGTTGCACAGCGCGGCTAAAAAAATTGCTGATGAGTTTGGCGCACAAATTTTAGATGCCGAGCGTGAAGAAATGAGTGTTGACCGTGTTCGTCAATATGTTGAGCAGGTTCGTGCATTTTCTGCGTAATTAATACGCATACATTATTTTTTATTAAGCCACTTAACTAAAAGTGGCTTTTTTTATGTTTTTTGAGGTTTAAATGTCTAGCAGCATTAGTGAGCAAGTTAATCATCTTCGTAGTACTTTAGAGCAGCACAACTACAATTATTATGTGCTTGATACCCCAAGCATTCCAGATGCTGAATACGATAGGCTATTACGCGAACTCAGTGCACTTGAAACCCAGCACCCAGAATTTTTAACACCCGATTCGCCAACTCAAAAAGTGGGCGGGGCAGCTTTGAGTAAATTTGAACAAGTTGCTCACCAAGTGCCTATGTTATCGCTCGATAATGCTTTTAGCGAAGAAGAGTTCAGTGCGTTTAATCGCCGTATAAAAGAGCGTTTAATGAGTACAGGCGAGCTTACTTTTTGCTGTGAACCAAAACTAGATGGCTTAGCAGTCTCTATCATTTACCGTGATGGTGTATTAGTGCAAGCAGCAACGCGAGGGGATGGATTTACCGGTGAAAACATTACCCAAAATGTAAAAACAATTCGTAATGTACCACTAAAGCTGCGTGGCGATTATCCTGCAGAGCTTGAAGTGCGCGGCGAAGTATTTATGGATAGTGCTGGCTTTGATAAATTAAATACTGAAGCGCAAAAACGCGGCGATAAAGTGTTTGTAAATCCACGTAATGCCGCAGCTGGAAGCTTGCGCCAGCTTGATTCAAAAATTACCGCTAAACGCCCGTTGATGTTTTATGCGTACAGTACAGGTTTGGTTGCCGATGGCAGCATCCCTGAGGATCACTACCAGCAATTGGCTAAATTAACCGATTGGGGATTACCACTTTGCCCAGAAACTAAATTGGTAGAAGGCACTCAAGCGGCACTTGAATATTATAGCGATATTTTAACGCGCCGTGGCGAGCTTAAATATGAAATTGATGGCGTAGTAATTAAAATAAACGAAAAAGCCTTACAAGAGCGCCTAGGGTTTGTAGCACGAGCTCCGCGCTGGGCTATTGCGTATAAATTTCCGGCGCAAGAAGAGGTTACTCAATTACTCGATGTAGAGTTTCAGGTTGGTCGTACTGGTGCAATAACACCGGTTGCCCGTTTAGAACCCGTATTTGTTGGCGGTGTTACGGTCTCAAATGCCACGCTTCATAATGGTGATGAAATTGCCCGTTTAGGTGTAAAAGTTGGGGATACCGTTATTATTCGCCGTGCTGGCGATGTAATTCCACAAATTACACAAGTAGTGCTTGAGCGCCGACCTGACGATGCTCGCGATATTGAGTTTCCTAAAACGTGCCCAATTTGTGACTCCCACGTAGAAAAAGTGGAAGGTGAAGCTGTAGCCCGTTGTACTGGGGGCCTTGTATGCCCGGCACAGCGCAAACAGGCTATTAAGCACTTTGCCTCACGCAAAGCGCTAGATGTTGACGGCTTAGGCGATAAAATAGTTGATCAATTGGTCGATAGAGAGCTGGTTAAAACGCCCGCAGATTTGTTTATTTTGAAACAAGGCCATTTTGAATCGCTTGAACGTATGGGTCCTAAATCGGCTAAAAATTTAGTAGGTGCGCTTGAGGATGCAAAAGCCACTACGCTTGCTAAATTTTTATACTCTTTAGGCATTAGAGAAGTAGGTGAAGCGACTGCACAAAACTTAGCTAATCACTTTTTAACCCTTGAAAATGTAACAAATGCCAGCATAGATAGTTTAACGCAAGTAAGTGATGTAGGCGCTATTGTAGCAACCCATGTTCGTGGCTTTTTTGATGAGCAACATAATGTTGATGTAGTTAATGCGTTGATAGAGCAAGGTATTAATTGGCCTGCGCTTAGTGCACCATCAAAAGATGAGCAACCTTTGGCTGATTTAACGTATGTACTTACGGGGACATTAAATACATTAAATCGAAATGACGCAAAAGCTCGTTTACAGCAACTAGGTGCAAAAGTGGCTGGCAGTGTGTCGGCTAAAACAGATGCCTTAGTGGCAGGTGAAAAAGCAGGCTCAAAACTTACCAAAGCACAGGACCTAGGTATTGAAATACTTAGCGAAGAAGATTTAATTGCCTTGTTTGAAAAATATAACGGTTAGGATAAAAAATAATGAGCCGATATGGGCCAGAGTACTGGGACAAATACGGGAGTTACCGTACGCCCATTGCATTTCATTTAAGTGTGCTGGTATTACTGCGCTCATATTTTATTTGGGTGATTGCGGCCCTTAGCCGCAGACCAGAACTTGATTTAATGTCGTTATTCTTTAAAACCAAAAATGATTTTTTTATTGCTATTACTATTGGTGCCATTGCGATTGTACCTACGGTATTGTTTTGTTTGCGCCGGCCAAGAGATTCACACAGCGCGAGTGAAAAATTAGCAAAAGTATGGCGCCATATGCGCTGGCCACTTATTTTGTGCGCTGTGATTGATTTAGCGTGGCTTAGTATACAGGCGGCCCATAGCCATTATCGGTTTTCGCTATTTTTAGCGGTACAAATGGTTATTGTTTTGTGGGTACTTTGGTACTTGGCTAAAAGCCGGTATTTAACCGTGTTTTTTAACGATTGGCCTGAGCCCACAGAAAAAGCAGCTGAAGAAAAAAAATTAATTACAAAGGATTGAAATGGACGCTGTAAATAAAAAAATAGCGATGGTGGTGTCGGTCATCGCATTGGTGCTTTTAGTACTTGCGTTGATCACTAATCTTAGTGAGTACATGTGGTTTAAGTTTTTATTTGGTGTGTGGCTTTTTGTACTTTGTTCTAGTTTTTATAGGTTAACGACGTTATTTAAATCGAGAAATCGATTAGATAATTTTATTCAACGCGATGCACAGCATCTTATGTTGTTTAGCCTAACAGGCTTTTTTGATAAAAAGCACGGCCCGCATTGGTTGGTTATTAGTAATATTGAACGTGTTGAAAGTAAAAGTGATGAGCTAATAATACACAGCAGTAATGATCGTCAGCTAAGCGTGAGCCTACCGGCGCAAAGTACTGAGCTAGATGCATTTGTTAAACGTATACTTACAGAATCTGAGAAGCAAACAATACATTTTGAATAAATCAAAGCAGGTGATAGTGTGCTTAAAACGCTTTGATTTACTTTAGTTTACCTCTACCTTAATTAGGCTAACACCCTAATGCTATTTAATTATTTATGAGGCTGTTATGTTGAAATGGAACGATGTTATTAATTTTGCTAACAATGGCAATCCAACACCCCCTAAAAAGGTTGTGAAAAGCGACGAGCAATGGCGAGAGCTCCTTAGTGAAGACCAATACTATGTTACTCGTAAAAAAGGCACTGAACGTCCTCATAGCTCTCAAAGTTGCACATTATTAGAGCCAGGCAAATATGCATGCGTATGTTGTGATAACTTATTATTTGATGCGGATGAAAAGTTTGATAGCGGTACAGGTTGGCCTTCGTTTACTCAACCAGCCACTATTGAAGCAATAGGGTACGTGAGTGATTCAAGCCATGGTATGCAGCGTGTAGAAGTGGTTTGCAATGTGTGCGATGCGCACTTAGGACACATATTTCCTGATGGACCTCAGCCTACTGGTTTACGTTATTGCGTAAATGCCGCAGCAATGAAAAAGCTATAAAAGCTATTTGTCTGGATTTTGAATGTCGAGCTTCATTTCTTTGGCCATATGCAAAATTTTATCTAATCTTTGCGCTTGATCGGTAGGTAGTGATGATTTACTCAAAAGGGCGTAGCATTTTTTGGCGATAGCCAAGTTAAAAGTGCCGCCTTTTTGTTTGGCTGAATCAAACAAGCACTGTAATAAATTAAGCGCAATGCTAGGATTACGTGGCATAACTCTAAATGCTTGTGTAAACGCTTCTAACGCCATATTTAACTGACCTTTGTTGAACTGACTAACCGCATGGTTGTTAAGTTCTTTAGGGCCCATTTTAATATCTCTACGTTCACTTTGCTGTTGTTGAATATAACGCAGATAAGTAGTGTCGCTTACAGTTGGGTGGCGCTCGCAATGGCTAATAATTTGAGTAAACAAAGTTTGTGCTTTTTGGTGAAAACCAAGCTCATGAAATGCTTTTGCTTTATCAAGCGCTCCATCTACTGAGCGAATATGTGAGTCGTTTTCATCCAGTTGCTCTATTAGTTTTTTAGCTTTTTGATGTTCATCTTTTAAATAATGTAGGCGAGCATTTAATACATCAATTTGTGCTTGATTAGTGTTATTAGGAAATTGTTGTTTTAAGTCGTTAATATATTTATTAGTTTGACGAGAAATTCGCTGAATTTGATCTGTTTGATCAGTCGTTAACGCAAAGTCGATACCTGCACGAGCCGCATTTAGGTAAATGTCGGGGTTGTCGTGTATTGAATGTTTTGCATAACTGGCGATTTCTTTTTGCGTTAAATAGCTCTTTTCGTAGTCGTGATTAATCAACGATACATTACTTAACGACTTCTGACGGGAAATATTTCGAGGAGCGATATCAACTGCTTGACTTAAAAATTCCTGTGCTAATTCAAATTGACTAAGTTTTATTTCTAAACGCCCCAGTAAGTCGAGCGCAACTAAGCGTGTTTCATGGCGTTCCAGCATAGTTTTTAACATACGCTGCGCTAGAATATGTTCATTATTTGCAATTAACGCTTCTACTAAACCAACTTTAGCCCAAGCAAACTTTTGTATATCAAGCACTGATTTAAAAAAGTCTTTTGCATCTTCGTTTCTTTTTAAGCGAAGTAGGGCATCTCCTTTTAAGCGAAGCAATATTGGGCTGTAGCTATTATTTTTATCAAGCGCAGAATCTATATACTTTACTGCTTTAGAATCGTTACCATCGTCAATAAACGTATAGACGGTTTGTAAGTCATGTTTACGTTTAAGAATTCGCTCTATACGCGTTTTAAGTTCTTGTACGGTGAAAGGTTTTACTAAAAAGTCGTCGGGCTGCAGCTCTAAAACACTATGGACAAGTGACCCGCTGGTTTCTGCAGATATAAAAATAAAACCCGTTGAGTTTTTAATTAGTTGTTTAACACGTAGCTCTTCGTAAAGCTGATAACCATCTTGTTGTTTGCTTAAATTAAACGAACACACTATTAAATCAAATTGTTCACTTAAACACTGCTCTTTTGCCGAAGTTGCATGATCAGCAAAACGCAGCTGCCGAAAGCCAAGCCTTTCTAACGACTGTTTCATATAGCTTTGAGCAAGTGGCTGCTCTTCAACTATTAATATTTTTGCTTTTGAGTAGATCTTAGTTGGCATTGGTTTAAGTGTGATTGTATTTAACACAGACTATAATCAACAGTTTAGCTGCTTACAAGAGAATTTAGATATTAGACGAGGTTATTAGAAGATTAATTTATATTCATACGTTTAGCTGTCTTTATATTATTTAGACTAATTGTATTTGATGTCAGTGGTTGCTAGACATTATTTAGAATAAAAGTGAGAGGTTAAATATCATCACAAGAGTTTAGATAGTATAGAAGTAGTTATATGTGTGGGTGATTACATGGTTTGAATCATTAACTCTGGGCATTGCTCATAAAGGGTGGGGATATTTTTTCAACTGAGTTGATTGCCTAAATTGAATCTTATGCGGTAAAAATTGGTTTTTTTATAAAAAGATATTTTTAGGAAATTTTAAATTATGTGCACTGAAGTGTTTATATGTGGTGGGTGATACTGGACTTGAACCAGTGACCCTCGCCTTGTAAGGGCGATGCTCTCCCAACTGAGCTAATCACCCACATATAATAGGTATGACTTTTATTAAGATTATCAATTAATCGCTTAATATAATTTGGTGGGTGATACTGGACTTGAACCAGTGACCCTCGCCTTGTAAGGGCGATGCTCTCCCAACTGAGCTAATCACCCAAATTATATATTTAATATGATGCACCATTCTAAGAATGGTGGGTCGTACTGGACTTGAACCAGTGACCCTCGCCTTGTAAGGGCGATGCTCTCCCAACTGAGCTAACGACCCATATTAAATTTAAACGCGACTATTGATATAATAATAGGTTTATATGTGGTGGGTGATACTGGACTTGAACCAGTGACCCTCGCCTTGTAAGGGCGATGCTCTCCCAACTGAGCTAATCACCCACATATAAGATTAAACGCTACTATTAAATAAATAGTACTGGACTTTAACCAGTGAACCTCGCCGTTACTTGTAAATAGCGGTGATGCTCTCTTTTTCTAACTAAGCTAACGGCCCATTTAGATTTTGTAATATGCACCACTCTAAGAATGGTGGGTCGTACTGGACTTGAACCAGTGACCCTCGCCTTGTAAGGGCGATGCTCTCCCAACTGAGCTAACGACCCATATTACAATTTAAAACGTGACTATTAATATAATGATAGGTTTTATATGTGGTGGGTGATACTGGACTTGAACCAGTGACCCTCGCCTTGTAAGGGCGATGCTCTCCCAACTGAGCTAATCACCCACATATAAATTAAACGCTACTATTAAAAATAGTACTGGACTTTAACCAGTGAACCTCGCCGTTACTTGTAGATAGCGGTGATGCTCTCTTTTTCTAAACTGAGCTAACAACTCATATAGAAATTAGATGTGAACACTTATAAAAAGTGGTGGGTGATACTGGACTTGAACCAGTGACCCTCGCCTTGTAAGGGCGATGCTCTCCCAACTGAGCTAATCACCCACATCTAAACAACCTCACATTGCTGCGTTGTTGTGGGGCGCTATTATAGATAGAGTTGGAAATGTGTCAACACTTGAATGATAAAAATGTACTGAATGAAGGTTTTATAAACAATGAGATATGAGTTGCGTCTATTTTACCAGCAATTTCACAGTGGCCGTTCAAATAAACAGCAATAGGCACTGGTGAAATGAGGTATTACTTTACAAGCGACAATTATTTTTTAATGCATTAGGCGTGTTTTGTTAAAAACTCTATAGTTTATACAAGTTATAGTTTTGATCATTAGTCGAGAACAAATGGTGCTGGTAGGTTTAATAAGTACACGCCTCTTATATGAAATGGTTAAACACGTTTCAATTTAACTCTTTAAATAAACACGCCCTAAAGTTTTCTAATATTTTTATGTGTAGCTTGGGAGTATTTATCTTTAAAAGTTAAATTTTTAGTTGTGCTTGCTGTTTAGGCAAAACAGAAATTGTAAATTGTGTTTATTGTTAAAAAGCGGCATCACTTAATGAATGCCAGGTATGTGCCGCTCACATAAAATGTAATTAAGGGATAAAAGTAGGGCGTGGAAGTTTTACTAAATTTATTTGTTCTTACCCATATATGAAGCCTGAGAAACTTAAGCCTCGCCCAGCCAATAAATTGCCCTCTAGATAAAACAGATCTTAATTTTGGCTGCAAGTTTAAAAAAAATTAGCTTAAACTTAATTTGCATATAAATGTATACCTTTTATTTATAATACAACTTAAAAAGTTAATAGGGGTAGGGAGGTTTTAATTAAGGGCTTTAGGATTATGGTGTTATTATAAGCTCTCTATGAGAGATTTTGTCTAAATTGTGATTTTTAGCACGCTTGATAGCCAGTTTGTTGAAAATTAAACCATTTAAATAAAGCTAGGTAAAAAACTGTTGACTTTATTTTGGGTGGTGCATAGAATGCGCCCCGCACTAAGCGATACACGACGTGTTCATCACAGCGGGTATTGATTATGTTGGGGCCATAGCTCAGCTGGGAGAGCGCTTCGCTGGCAGTGAAGAGGTCTGCGGTTCGATCCCGCATGGCTCCACCAAAAAATAGTGTAATGTCCTAGGGTAGCAGTTTCCTGCGTCCCCATCGTCTAGAGGCCTAGGACACCGCCCTTTCACGGCGGTAACAGGGGTTCGAATCCCCTTGGGGACGCCATCTAGCTTTAAGTTAGAGGTGGTTTTACCAAGAGAATAGCGTAACAATTAAAGCTCGAGTCTTTATTTGTGGATTACGCATTACCTTAGCAACTCATGATATGAGTTTAACTTATCAAATGTCCTAGTGACACAGAAAATGTTTCTGAGAAGATAATGCCATTTGCCTCGCAGGCTCGGCGCATCTTACACAGAAATAGCAAATCAGTGATTTGCAAACCAATTTCTGCGTCCCCATCGTCTAGAGGCCTAGGACACCGCCCTTTCACGGCGGTAACAGGGGTTCGAATCCCCTTGGGGACGCCACTTACTATTTTAATAGTCAGTGCAGTGTTATTAAGAAAGCTCGCCTGAAACGAGTTAAACCATTCAGTTGTCCTAGTGACACATTTATGTGTCCCCATCGTCTAGAGGCCTAGGACACCGCCCTTTCACGGCGGTAACAGGGGTTCGAATCCCCTTGGGGACGCCACTTACTTATTTTAGGTAATGTATAAGCAGTGTGACACCACACTCTCTATGCACGACGTTATCAGAGTACTAATCTCTTTGAGGCGCCACTTACTTATTCAATACGCAAGTGAAGTGTTATTAAGATATCCATAAATTTCCTCCTAAATTTTATCTTCTCGTAAAGATTAAGTGTTTACACTTAGTTACAAAACCATAGCAATCTCATTCCCATACGACTTGTTGTAGGTCTACTTAGTCCTTAAACTCATTGAGTTAATTAAAAATGGACTAAAAAATGAAACTCTCAAAAATAGCACTTGCAGTATTATTAGCATCAGGGTTAGCTGCTTGTAATAGCTCAACCCAAGCAATTGATAAAAATACAGTAGCAGAAGTATCAATTCCAGGCGTTACACTCATAGAATCTGTTCAAGCTAATCCTAACGATATCAACATACCTTATAAAAAATATAAACTTAATAATGGTCTAACAGTTATAGTGCATGAAGATCATTCAGATCCACTTGTGCACGTTGATGTTACTTACCATGTTGGATCTGCTCGCGAAGAACTTGGTAAGTCAGGTTTTGCTCATTTTTTTGAGCATATGATGTTTCAAGGATCTGAAAATGTTGCTGACGAAGAGCACTTTAAAATAATCTCCGAGGCAGGTGGTACTTTAAATGGTACAACTAATTCAGACCGTACTAATTACTTTGAAACAGTGCCTGTAAATCAGTTAGAAAAGATGTTGTGGTTAGAGTCTGACAGAATGGGCTTTTTATTAGATGCTGTGACTCAAGAAAAATTTGAAGTACAACGAGAAACTGTAAAAAATGAACGAGGTCAACGTGTCGATAATCGTCCTTATGGTCGTTTAGGTGAGCGTATGGCACAAGCAATGTACCCAGATGGACACCCGTATTCGTGGCCTGTTATTGGATTTATGGACGATCTTAATCGTGTGAATGTTAATGATTTAAAAGCATTCTTTTTAAAATGGTATGGTCCTAATAATGCAACTCTTACCATTGGCGGCGACATTAGTGCCAATGAAATATTGCCGCTAGTAACTAAATATTTTGGACCAATCCCTAAAGGGCCTGAAATACCTAAAGTTGAAAAAACAGCAGTAACACTTGATGCAGATAGATATATATCGATGGAAGATAAAGTTCATTTACCTTTACTGGCAATGAGTTTTCCAACGACTTATGCTCGCTCTGAGGATGAAGCACCACTAGATATACTTGCCGAAATTTTAGGTGGTGGCAATAACTCATTACTTTATAAAAACTTAGTAAAGACTCAACTTGCAGTTCAAGCCAGTGCCAATCACCCATGCCAAGAGTTATCATGCTCAATTAGTATTTATGCTTTACCAAACCCCACATCAGGTAAAACGTTAGCTGATATGGAAAAAATTGTACGTGATTCATTTACTGAATTTGAAAAGCGCGGTGTTACACAAGATGATTTAGACAAAGTAAAAGCAAAAATAGAATCGGGTGCAATATTTGGCTTACAAAGCGTATCTGGGAAGGTATCTCAACTTGCCGCATCAGAAACATTTACGGGCAATCCAAACTCAACTAAGGCTGAAATTTCACGCTATAACAGTGTGACAAAAGCAGATGTTATGCGTGTATTCAATCAATACATTAAAGGTAAGTCTGCCGTTATTATGAGTGTAGTTCCAGAGGGACAAACTCAACTTATAGCCGCTCCAGATAATTTCACTCCTAAAAAGCATGACTTTGGCGGCCCATCGACAACCTCAGCTGATGATCTAGTCGCCCGAAGAGCTGTTGATACGTTTGATCGAAGTGTTCAGCCTGTAGCGGGTGCAAATCCTGCTGTAGACGTACCTGCGCTTTGGCAAACTAAGACCGACAACGGTATTAAAATATTAGGCACTCAAAGCACCGAAACACCCACCACGGCTGTATTTATTAAAGTGCTGGGTGGCTTTTATAACGAGCAGAGCAGTAAAGTGGGTTTATCGTCAATGACGGCATCACTTATGAGTGAGTCCACACAAAACTATACAACGGAGCAAATGAGTAATGCACTAGAAAAGCTAGGAAGCCAAATTAGTATTTACTCAGACAAGACTCATACCAATATATATGTATCTAGTTTAACAAAGAATCTAGATGCAACTTTAAAATTAGTTGAAGAAAAGCTATTTAAACCAGCATTTAACAGTGAAGATTTTGAACGAAACAAACAACAGAGCATTCAAAATATTCAACATTCAATGAAAGATGCTGGCTATTTAGCCTCAAATACATATAGCAAGTTGCTATATGGTACCAGTATAGCTTCTTTGCCTAGCAGTGGCACTGTACAAAGTATAGAAGCAATTACACTTGCTGATGTTAAAAGCTTTTATAAAGCCAACTTTAAACCACAAGGCGCTCAAGTCATTATAGTGTCAGATTTAAGTGAAGCTACTGTCGAACCAAAAGTTAAATCAGCACTTGCTAACTGGCAAGGTAAAGGCCAAAGTTCTGATGTAGACTTTACCGAGCCTAAGGTTCAAACAAACGTAATTTATCTTGTAGATAAACCTGGTGCGCCGCAATCAGAAATTCGTATCGGTAAACGCGATATGGTTGAAGATATTACAGGTGAGTTTTTTAAAGCAAATTTAATGAACTTCGCTTTGGGTGGAACGTTTAATAGCCGTATTAACTTAAACCTTCGAGAGGATAAAGGCTATACATATGGTGCTCGTTCACGTTTTTGGGGTGATAAAACATCAGGTGGTTTTACAGCCTCTGCAGCAGTAAGAGCTGATTCGACTGCTGCGTCTATTACCGAGTTTACTAATGAGCTTAATAATTACGCTAAAAATGGCATAACAGACGAAGAGCTTATGTTTATGCGTAAAGCTATTAACCAAAAAGATGCCCTTAAATACGAAACGCCTAATGCAAAACTTGGCTTTTTGGCACAAATATTAGAGTTCGATTTAAAACCTAGCTTTGTAAAAGAAAGAAATAAGATTGTTAGTACTATTAGTAAAGAAGAAGTTAACGCCTTGGCTAAAAAACATTTAAATACTAAAGACATGATTTATTTAGTCGTGGGGGATGCTAAAAAACTTCGTCCAGAGCTTGGTAAATTAGGTATGGAGGTTGTTGACTACAGCCTTTAAAATTGAATAATCGATATGATAAAGCAGCTTTTTAGCTGCTTTTTTTATTCAGCACTAATAAAGCATTCCATTGCTAGCATAAAACTAACTTATTACTATTTTAGGAGGTAATTATGGCCGGTGGTTGGGCGCGTGATGGCGCAATTCAAGATCAAATTGATGCGAGTGTTAATGATGCAGTGCAATATGCAAGGCAAAACTTAATATCTGGAGCCAGTGCTGAGTATTGTGATGAGTGTGATTGTAAAATCCCTCAAGCGAGAAGATTAGCTTTGCCCGGGGTGAGGTATTGTGTTTCGTGCCAAAGCGAACTCGAAGCTCAGGGTAAAAAATTGAATGGCGTCAATCGTCGTGCCAGTAAAGATAGTCAATTACGGTAAAAGGTGCCAAGGGCACCTTTACTTTTAAACAAATTATTAAAACTCACTCATATTTTCTTTTTTCTGAATAAGCTCAATTGAATAGCCATCAGGGTCTTTAACAAAGGCAATTTCTGTTGTGCCGCCTTTTACAGGGCCTGGTTCGCGACTCACATTACCGCCAGCAGCTTTTATCGCATCACATGCTTTGTAAATATCATCAAATTCAATAGCTATATGTCCGTAAGCATTGCCTAGGTCGTAGCTATCCTTATCCCAATTATATGTAAGCTCTAAAACGGTATTACTTTCTTCTTTTCCATAACCAATAAAAGCGAGAGTGTAACGATACTCCTCGTTTTGAGAGCGGCGTAGCTCCTGCATACCTAATACTTGTGTATAAAAGGCAATCGACTTATCTAGGTCGGCTACACGTAACATGGTATGTAATAAGCGCATTTTAATTCCCTCGTTAATTTTAGTTTAAAACTCATCACTAAACAGTAGCTACTAAATAAAAGAGCTTCAGAAATTGTTGTAAAGGTATTTAAACCATTCTCATCAAACAGTGACGGCTGTTATATCGCACCTACTGGCGCGTTATTTAATATAATAAGCGTACATTTTATTCTTTTTAAAGGCTTTTGTAATCTAAGTCGTGTGCTTAAATTAAATATAAATCGAAGTTTTAAGAGAGTCATAAATACAATCTTTAAAATAAAAATTGACCAGAATAGCAACCATAGATGACCAAACTTAAAGTCAGTTAACTAGGTTTTATATGTTTTGGTAATGAAAGGGTAAGTATTGGTCAACCCATTGGTATAAAAAAAGTAACAATGTTGCTAACAAAAAATGACCAGTAAAATAAGTCCTGAATCAAGTGTAAGTGATTGTGTTTTAAAGAAAATTGCTTTTAATGTTAAAGCAGTTACGAAATTTGCATATTTACGTGGTTAACTTATTGGTTGACAAAAAACATGTATGGTAATACAGTTTTTGCATACCAATTGGTAAGTTGCTTGGTTTGAGTGAATACAATGTATTGGTAATTAATCAGAGTTACATTTTTGCACAGGTTAATTAATAAAATAACTCAAGCTAAAATTTACTCTACAAATTGAAACAAAAGACACAGCGTATTTATTTATAGAGTAACTTTTACTCGTACTCATAAAAGTATGCGCCAACATATTTAGGAGTTATTCATGTCAAAACCTGTCATCGGTTTCATCGGCTTAGGCTTAATGGGCGGCAATATGGCCGAAAATTTACAAAACAAAGGCTATGAGCTAATTGTTATGGACCTTAGCAAAGATGCGGTTGCAGCATGTGTTGCTAGAGGCGCAAAAACAGCAAGCACTGCAAAAGAGCTAGCTGAAGGTTCAGATATTGTTATGTTTTGTCTTACAACGTCAGCTGTTGTAGAAAAAATTGTTTACGCAGAAGACGGTATCTTAGCAGGTATTAAAGAAGGCGCCGTATTAGTTGATTTTGGTACTTCTATTCCATCATCTACTAAAAAAATTGGTGCTGATTTAGCAGCTAAAGGCGCAGGCATGATTGATGCTCCGCTTGGTCGTACTCCTGCACACGCTAAAGATGGTCTATTAAACATCATGGCAGCTGGCGATATTGATACATTTAATAAAGTTAAACCAGTACTTGAAGATCAAGGCGAAAATGTATTTCACCTTGGTGAACTAGGTGCAGGCCATACTACTAAGTTAATTAATAACTTTATGGGTATGACAACTGTATGTGCAATGTCACAAGCTTTTGCAGTAGCCGATCGTGCAGGCGTTGATCGTCAGCAACTTTTCGACATTATGTCTACTGGTCCTTCAAACTCTCCATTTATGCAATTCTGTAAAAACTACGCGGTTGACGATGTAAGTGACCTTGGTTTTTCTATTGCTAATGCAAACAAAGATTTAGGTTACTTCCTTCAAATGGTTGAAGACCTAGGTACTGAATCAAAAATTGCTGAAGGTTCATCAGCTAACCTACAAGCTGCATTTGATGCGGGCATGGGTCAAGGCAACGTACCTGAAATCTTTGATTACTTTAAGCAATTAAATAAGTAATAAAGACTCAACATATGGCGCTTAACTATATAGTTTAAGCGCCCACACACACACTATCGATTGACGAGATTTAGCCTGCTTTGTAAAAACATATTTAAATATTCATAGAGCCTAATTCGAGTCACAATATAAAGAGTTAACTATGCGTTTGATTAACACAATAAAGCTAAGCTTAGTTCTCATTGGTTGTATATCTACACAATTAGCAGCCAAAGATTATTTTGTAGATGATAAGCAAGCTTTCAGTGATATTTCTTCTAACTTAGTCGCAGGCGACAAAGTAATCCTTAAAAATGGTACATGGTCTGACTTCGAAATCCTACTTGAAGGCCAAGGTACAAAAAACTCTCCTATTTTATTAACCGCAGAAACAAACGGCAAAGTAATTTTATCTGGACAATCAAACCTAAGACTTGCCGGTAAGTATTTAGAGGTTTCGGGTTTAGTATTCAAAAATGGCTATACACCAAGTTCTGCAGTTATTGAGTTTCGTAAAAATAAAAGTAAATTAGCTTATAACTCACGCGTAACTCAAGTGGTAATCGATAATTACAATAACCCAGACAAACGCGAGTCAGATTACTGGGTTGCGTTATATGGCCAGCACAACCAGTTTGATCACAGTCATTTAGTCGGTAAGCGTAATAAAGGGGTTACTGTTGCAGTTCGTTTAAATACAGAACAAAGCCAGCAAAATTACCACAAAATTGATAATAACTTTTTTGGTTACCGCCCTACATTTGGCTCAAACGGTGGCGAAACACTTCGCATTGGTACCAGCCATAACTCCTTAACTGATTCACACACATTAGTAGAGAACAATTATTTTGAACGTACTAACGGTGAAGTAGAAATTATTTCGGTTAAGTCAGGCAAAAATATTATTCGTAATAACGTATTTTTTGAAGCGCGCGGTACGTTAACGCTTCGACATGGTAACGGTAACCTTATTGAAGAAAACATTTTCTTTGGTAATGGGGTAGATCACACCGGTGGTATTCGCGTTATTAATAAAGACCAAATTGTTAAAAATAACTACTTAGAAGGTTTAACGGGTTACCGTTTTGGTAGTGGTTTTACAGTAATGAACGGTGTGCCAAATTCATCGATAAATCGTTATCACCAAGTAGAAAACGCAACCATTGAAAACAATACATTTGTAAACGTTCAGCACATACAACTCGCTGCCGGCAGTGATGCTGAGCGAAGTGCTGCACCTAAAAATAGCGTTATGAAAAATAACCTTATTATTAACCAAAATAAGCAGCAGCCATTTACTACATTTGATGATGTAAGCGGTATTGCTTTTAGTAATAACGTTGCAAACACTAAAGTACTCGATGAGTTAGCTTATGGTGTAAAAACACACACTATCGCTTTAAGTAAAGCGGATAATGGTTTGCTTTATCCAGAATCTACTAACATTAAAGCGGGTGCAAAACGAGGCCTAAAAGTACTTAAAAAAGAAGATACAGGTGTTAGCTGGTATCCAAAAGTACCTGCTTTAGTAAAGTTTGACTCAGGCAAAACTCATACGGTAACAGCCAGCGAAAGTGCTTTATTAACGGCTATCGAAAACGCCCAAACTGGTGATGTTTTAGAGCTTGATAATGGGCAATATGATGTGTCTAAGCTTGTTAAGATTGATAAAGCGCTCACCATTAAAGCTAAAAATTTAGGTCAAGCTAAGCTTACTTTTCAACGTTCTACATTATTTGAAATTCACGATGGCGGTAGCTTAAAGCTCGATGGGCTTAGTATTTCCGGTGAAAATGCACCAGATGCTATTAATAATAGTGTTGTGCGTACTAAAAAGTGGGGCATGATTGAAAACTACCGCTTTGAAATGCATAACTCTAAAATCACACATTTAGATATTAATCATTCATTTCACTTTTTTGTTACTGGCAAAGGCGCGATGGCTGATGAAGTTGTGCTAACAAGTAATACATTCGATAACGTAACGGGTAATGTAATTAGCCTAAATACCGAAATTGAAGACTTAGGCATTTATAATGCTGAGTACGTTATTGTAAAAAATAACACATTCGACAATGTGGATGGTGCTTTGCTTAAGCTTTATCGTGGTGGTAGTGATGAAAGTACTTTTGGTCCTCACCTTCAAATGAGCAACAACACATTAAACAATGTAGGCTTAGGTAAGCGAAATAAAGAGCAAGCGAGTGTTTATGTACATGGTGTTCAGGTTACGAATATCAAAAGCAATAAGTTTATTAAATCGGCTCCAGTAGTTGTAGAGCACACCGTAGGTGAGCCTAAAACCGAAATTTCAAATAATACATTTAATGCAACTCAATCTCCAAGTGTGAAAGAGTTAAGAGTGGCGGGTCCGCATACTGCTGTAATTAAAAATAATAACGTTTTAAATAAGGCGGGGTAATAATGATGAATTTATCTCGAAGCAAAACGTATTTTAAAACAGCCGGCGTAACTGCAGCCTTGTTATTATCTTTAAATGCACATGCTGTGCATCCTAATTTGGTAATTACCAACGACGATGTACAACACATGCGTCAAGCTATTAGCACTAACAGCGAGAGTCAATTTGCTACAGCGTTTGAGTCATTAAAAGCGCAGGTAGATGAGCAAATAGCACAACCCATCACTGTACCAGTTCCAAAAGATGGTGGTGGTGGTTATACCCATGAACGCCATAAAAAAAATTACCAACTGATGTACAACGCGGGCGTTATTTATCAGCTAAGTAAAGATGAAAAATACGCAAATTATGTTCGCGATATGCTACTTGCATACGCACAGTTATACCCAACGCTTGATGTACATCCAAAGCGTAAAGTGAAATCGCAAAACCCAGGTAAACTTTTTTGGCAAAGCCTGAATGAAGCTATGTGGCTTGTATACACGATTCAAGCATATGACCTAGTACATGACACGCTAAGCGCTGCGAATATAAAAACTATCGAAGATGATTTATTGCGCCCGGTTTCGTTATTTATGTCTGAAGGGCAACCTTCTACGTTTAATAAAGTACACAACCATGGGACATGGGCTACAGCTGGTGTTGGTATGGCTGGTTATGTATTAGACGAGCCAGAGTGGGTAGAGAAGTCATTATTTGATTTAAAAAAGTCGGGTAAGGGTGGTTTTGTTAAGCAACTAGAAATGCTGTTTTCTCCGCAGGGCTATTACAATGAAGGGCCTTACTATCAACGTTTTGCATTATTACCATTTGTAACGTTTGCTAAAGCTATTGAAAACAACGAACCTCAAAGAAAGATATTTGAATACCGCGATGGCATATTATTAAAGGCAATCGATACGACTATTCAGCTTAGCTATAACGGTTTGTTTTTTCCTATAAACGATGCCATAAAAAGTAAAGGCATTGACACTATAGAGCTTGTGCAAGGGGTTACTGCGGCCTACGGTTTAACAAATGACGCGGGCTATTTAGATGTAGCTAAAAAGCAAAATCAAATTGTTTTAACGGGTGATGGCTTAAAAGTTGCTCAAGCTTTGGATAAAAGCCAAGAAAAGCCATACGTATTTAAATCCGTTGCTTTTGGTGATGGTAACGATGGTAAGCAAGGCGCTTTGGTTGTTATGCGCAGTGACGTAGGTGGCGATCAAGCATTGCTATTTAAACCTGCCGCACAAGGTTTAGGCCATGGACATTTTGATAAGCTTACATGGCAGTTTTACGATCATGGTAATGAAATCGTATCTGATTACGGCGCTGCACGCTTTTTAAATGTAGAAGCTAAATATGGTGGTCGTTACTTACCTGAAAACGAGACTTATGCAAAGCATACAGTTGCACACAACACCGTTGTTGTTGATGAAACCACGCACTTTAATGCAAATGTTGAAGTGGGTAATAATAACCACCCAACACTTAATTTTTTCGAAACCAATCAATACGGTACAGTATCAAGTGGACAAATAAAAACAGCTTATAAAGGTGTTGAGTTAGAGCGTACTTTAGCGCTTGTTAACCTGCCAGAGCTTGACAGTACCATTGCTGTAGATATGTTTAATGTAACTGCAAATAAAGCACATAAGCTTGATTTACCGCTACATTATAAAGGTCAGTTAATTGATACAAGTTTTGAATTAACAGGTAACACTAAGCAGTTATCAGCATTGGGTGATAAAAACGGATACCAGCATTTATGGCTTAAGGCACAGGCAAAACCTGAGCAAGGGCTAGCTAAGGTAACGTGGTTAAATGATAACGGACGTTTTTATACACAAACTAGTTTAGTTAAAGGAGATGAGTCGTTCTTATTTACTCAAATAGGCGCAAACGACCCACACTTTAATTTACGTAACGAAAACGGTTTTATTCGCCGAGTAGATAGCGCTAAACAGCATAAGTTTATATCTATTTTAGAGCCGCATGGCGAGTACAACCCAAGTAAAGAATATACGCTAGAAGCAAATAGCAGAGTAACGGCACTTAACTACAGCGAACAAGATACGCTTACACTTGTTAATGTTGATATTAAGGGCAAATCTTATTTAGTTGCGATTAATAAAGCTGCACAAGCAAACCCTAGCAAGCACACTTTCACATATCAAAATAAAGCATTCACCTTAAATGGCCGACTTGGCGTTTATGCGATGAAGAATAATCAGGAGTAAACAGGATGCAAAAGCAAAGCGCACATTTTTCATTTGGTAACGAAACCGAAATTGAAGACTTAGGAAACGGTTTAAAACGCCAAATGCTTGGATATAACGAAGAGCTGATGGCCGTTAAAATCTGGTTTGAAAAAGGAGCTATTGGTTATAACCATGCTCACAGACACTCTCAAGTAACTTATGTAGTTGAAGGTGAGTTTCACTTTAACATTGATGGCGTAACCAAAATTTTAAAACCTGGTGATAGCTGTTTAATTCCACCATTTGCAGATCATGGTGCAACTTGCCCAACTGGCGGTATTTTAATTGATACCTTTAGCCCGGCGCGTGAAGACTTTCTTGAGGATTAACCTATGAAAATTCAAGGCTTACGCTGGTGGGTTATAGTGCTAATTGCACTTGCTACCATTATTAACTACATAGACCGCCAAGCACTTAGTGTTTTATGGCCTGATATTGTAGAAGAAATGTTTCCAGATGAATCGGCATTAGAACGTAAACAAATCTATGCGAACATTTCTATTGTATTTGTATTTGCTTACGCATTTGGTCAAGCCATTTTCGGTAAAATATTCGACTGGGTGGGTACGCGCTTAGGTTTTGTATTGTCAATTGGTGTGTGGTCGCTAGCAACTGTGGCTCATGCTTTTGCACAAGGTGTTTTAAGCTTAAGTATTTTCCGCGCTATTTTAGGCGTAGCAGAGGCGGGTAACTGGCCCGGTGCTGCTAAAGGAAATGCAGAGTGGTTTCCTACTAAAGAACGTGCGCTTGCACAGGGGATTTTTAACTCTGGTGCAGCCATAGGTGGCATTATTGCTATTCCTTTAATTGCCTATTTAACCGTGTATTTTAGCTGGCAAATGGTGTTTGTATTTGTGGGTGCTTTGGGCTTTTTATGGCTAGTACCGTGGATCATCCTAGTTAAAGCGCCACCAGGTGCTCACCCGTGGATCACCGCACAAGAGCGTGAATATATTTTAACAGGTCAAAGACGTGTTGATGATAATGGCGATGTCACTGGCGAAGATGAAGAAGAATACAATCCTTCGACTAAAGAGCTACTATCGCGTAAACAAAGCTGGGGTGTAATTATTGCCTCTGCAGCGATTGATCCTATTTGGTGGCTATTTGTATTTTGGATACCAATTTACTTAAACGAAGTATATGCAATGGACGTTAAATCTATTGGTATATACGGTTGGGTACCTTATGTTGGCGCAATGTTTGGCGCGTGGTTTGGTGGTTTATTAGCGCAAAACCGCCTAAAAGCCGGTTGGAATACAGATAAAACACGTAAGCTTACGATTACCCTAGGTTGTTTAATTATGTTGCCATCGTTATTAGCAATGGCAAACCCAGGCGGTCCAACAACGGCTGTTCTTATTATGGCTGTTATCTTATTTGGCTTTCAAACAGCTATTGGTAACGTACAAACTCTTCCAAGCGATTTACTTGGCAAAAAAGCAGTGGGTACATTGTCAGGTTTCTCTGGCATGGCAGCTAAATTAGGTGCGGTAGGCCTTACTTCATTGGTACCAATTTTAACAGCTGACGGCAATTACGCTCCTGCGTTTATTATTGGTGCATCGCTTGCCATTATAGCTATGGCAGCAGTATGGTTACTGATCCCAAAAATAGAACCTCTTAAAAAGCCTGAATAATCTGAAAGTAACTGCTATGCCAACACGACTGTGTTTGCGCATAGCAGTTTATTACAAAGGATAATTTCCCAAATGAAAAATATTTACTTTATGGGTGAGTGTATGGTTGAGCTCAGAGCAATGAGCGCAGCAACGTTACACCAATCATTTGCAGGCGATGTTTATAATTCTGCCGTGTATTTAAAGCGTAGTTTTCCTCAAGTATCGACTTCAGTAGTTACTGCTTTAGGGCAAGATAACTTAAGTAAAAAAATGTTAGAGCGCTTTGAAAGTGAACAGCTAGATACTCAGTTTGTATTTGCTCACGATAGCAAAGTACCTGGTATGTACTACATAGAAACAGATGCTTTTGGAGAGCGTAGCTTTATTTATTGGCGCAGCGACTCGGCAGCTAAAAAAGTAGTTAGTTTTTTAAATACAGACGTTGTGAAACAGCTTTCACAAGGTGATATGTTTTTCTTTTCAGGCATTTCACTTGCTGTAATTGACGAAAACGCACGTGAAGATTTTTGGCGTGTAGTAAAACAACTTAAAAGTGCAGGCGTAAAAATAGTATTCGATCCTAATTACCGCGCTCGTTTGTGGAATAGTGTTGATGAGACTAAAACGCAGTACGACCTTGCATTTGGTCTTGCTGATGTAACACTGCCTGGCGTTGAAGATTTAGAAACCCTTTACGATGTTCACAGTGTTGAAGACGTAATTGAATATTTAAAAATATATAACATAGACGAAATTATCGTTAAAAATGGCCCAGAGTCAGTTATTACTCAATTAGACAACACACTTCAAAGTCACACAATAATACCAGTTACTAATGTTGTTGATACAACATCAGCAGGGGATGCATTTAACGGCGTATATTTAGGCGCCCGTTTATCTGGCAAATCTATCGCTGATGCAGTTCAACTTGGTGCTAAAGCAGCCGGTGCTGTTATTCAACAACCTGGCGCAATTGCACCAAAAGATGTTTTTCAGCTTGCTATGGCTAAAGCTGGCATTTAATAAATTTATAGGCCGCCATACCTCGGCCGCACTACTTAAAATAAAGGAACAACGTTATGACTCGCTTTTCTGAACTTATGTCAGGGCAAACACTGCTACCTATAATTCAAGCTGATACCCCAGAGCAAGGTGTAAAAATTGCTAAAGCTATGGCTAATGCAGGTCTTACCCTGGTTGAGGTTGTGCTAAGAACAGAAGCATCTTTAGATGCGTTAAAAGCTATAAAAGAGCAAGTGCCTGAGCTTAAAGTTGGTGCAGGAACAGTTATAAACGAAACTATTTTACAGCAAGCAATAGATGCAGGTTCTGATTTTATTGTAACTCCAGCTGTATCTCCTAAACTATTAATTGCACTTACAAAGTGTAACGTGCCTGTTTTACCTGGTGTATCAAACACAGGTGATATTTTAATGGCTCTTGAATATGGGTTTAAAGAGCAAAAGTTATTCCCTGCATCGCTAGCTGGTGGTGCGCCGTTTGTTTCTGCTGTATCAAGTGTTTTTAGAGAAGTTAGTTTTTGCCCAACTGGTGGCGTAAGCGAGCAAAACAAAATGGACTACCTATCTTTAAACAACGTGTTTGCAGTAGGTGGGACATGGGTCGCTAAAAAAGAATGGGTTAAAGATCAAAACTGGCAAGCAATTACTGACTCGTGTATTGAAGCTATAAAGTAAGAAGGAACCTACAATGGAACATTTAGCCCCGGCAATACTGCCAGGCGTAATAGTTGGTGACGAAGTAAGTGCGGTATACGAACATGCTCGTGCTAACCAATATGCTTTACCTGCAGTTAATGTTGTAAGTACAACCTCAATTAACGCAACCTTAGAAGCAGCCAAAAAAATGAGTTCGCCAGTCATCATTCAGTTATCTAATGGTGGCGCACAATTTTTTTGTGGTAAAGGCTTAGTGTTGCCAGATCAGCAAGGCGCTGTACTTGGCGCAGTTAGCGCAGCAAGGTATGTGCACGCAGTTGCTGCACATTACGAAGTACCCGTTATGCTGCATACCGATCATGCTGCTAAAAAGCTATTACCTTGGATAGATGGTTTACTCGATGAAGGCGAAAGGCATTTTGCTTTAACCGGTAAGCCACTATTTAGTTCGCATATGATTGACCTTTCAGAAGAGCCTCTTGAGGAAAATATCGAAATATGTGAGCAATATTTAACCCGCATGGCTAAAATTGGTATGACGCTTGAAATTGAACTTGGCTGCACAGGTGGCGAAGAAGATGGCGTTGATAATTCTCATCTAGATAGCTCAGCCTTATATACTCAACCAGAGGATGTCGCTTTTGCGTATGAACGTTTAAGTCGCATTAGTCCTAACTTTATTATTGCCGCATCGTTTGGCAATGTTCATGGTGTATACAAGCCTGGTAATGTTGTACTTACGCCAAGTATTTTAAAAGATTCTCAAGCTTACGTATCAGATAAGTTCAACTTGCCTAATAATTCAATTAACTTTGTGTTTCATGGTGGTAGTGGCTCTGAATACAGCAAAATAGAAGAGTCTTTAACGTATGGCGTTGTAAAAATGAATATTGATACTGATACACAGTGGGCATGTTGGAACGGTATTTTAGATTACTACAAAGATAAGCAAGCTTATTTGCAAGGTCAAATTGGTAATCCTGATGGCGACGACAAGCCAAATAAAAAATACTATGACCCGCGTGTATGGCTTCGCCATTCTGAGCAAAGTATGGTTACAAGGCTTGAGCAGTGCTTTACTGATCTTAATTGTGTAAATAGGTACAGTTAATGAAAAGATTAAATACAGTATTAAAAGAAGACGGTGTAGAAACTGATCTTATTTTACTTATTCGCACAATTTTAGCGACTAGTAAAGAAATTGCTTTTAGAGTAAGCCAAGGTGAACTTGCAGGTGTGCTAGGTTCAACACTTAACGAAAATATCCAAGGTGAAGTACAAAAAAAATTGGATGTGATTGCTAATCAACTTCTAAAAGATATATTAATAGACGATACGTTAGTAAAGTCAGTAGCGTCGGAAGAAGAAGATCACGCAGTAGGTGCTCACCCAGATGGAAAATTTATAGTCGCTTTTGATCCGCTCGATGGTTCATCAAATATTGATGTGAATGGTCAAATTGGCACCATATTTACAATTTACCCAGCGCGAAATGATGTTGCTTATGACAGTGATGAGCAATTTAATCAGCCAGGTACTAACCAAGTTTGTGCTGGCTATGTTTTATATGGCCCGTCTTCATTACTTGTAATGAGTACTGGCGGCCCAACACGATGCTATACGTTAGATTCTACTCATGGCGGATACCTACTAACTAATAAACAGCTAAATGTGCCAAAACAAAGCAAAGAGTTTGCCGTTAACATGGCTAATTACCGCTATTGGGATGAACCTACACAAGTATATTTTGATAAATTGCTTTATACCTGTGAGAGCTTTGAAAAAAGCTCAATGCGCTGGAACGCAGCTATGGTCGGTGATGTTCATCGCATATTATGTCGTGGAGGTTTATTTTTATATCCTCAAGATAAGCGCACCGGCAATGAAAACGGCAAAATTAGATTACTCTACGAGGCCAATCCACTTGCATTATTAATGGAAAATGCCGGCGGCAGTGCCACCGCAAGAGGCAAGCGAATTTTAGATATTGCACCAAGCAGCTTACATCAACGAGTTCCAGTTGCTATGGGCTCAGATGAGCCCGTTGAGTTTTATAACAGTACACTAGCTTAAAGCGACACTCTCTTACGTTAAAGTAGGGCAGATACTTTCTTCCTACTTTAACTTTTTACAAACCCCAGTAAGCTCAGTAATTTTTAAGCACCTTCCTCAAAGACCGTCAGTAAACACCACCACAACTATAAATTCTCTTTATGCAATTCAGCGCTTATTTTTGCGTTAAATAACCTGAACTCTGGATAATAAATCTATCTCAAGCAGTTATTTTCAGCGCTAACTGCGTTGAATTCACTTGCAATAGGCTAGCTATTGACGCGTAATTTCGCCTTGTTTTCACTGGAAATCTCTGGCTAGAGAGAATAAGCATAAATATTACTTTTGACTCAATACGTTAGTAAACCTCTTAACCAGAGTTCAGGTTAAATACGTAAGTGAGCACATTGAATTATAAATTTTTGAAAAGATGGAAATTTGACCACTAAATAAAAATTACACTGGTTAATTAAGTGCTCTCTTATTGTAAATTAATTGGTCAACTTGCTGGTAAAAGTTATTTTGTTATGGTTATATTACCAAGTTGGTTAACAATTTGTTTTAAAGTAGAAACTAGTTGGTAACAACTTTCGGGTTATTTGGTAACACACACAATAATTAGCCAAATATTTAAACCATAAATTTGCTTAAAGAGAACCACCATGAAATTAAAACACTTCGCACTTTGCGCTATTGCAGCAGCAATTGTTGGTTGTGATACAGATTCAAACAACAATGACAACAACTTGGGCTCTATAGCTCTAACAGGAACCCCCACAAGTGGGCAAACATTAACCGTAGCAGTGAGCGATCCTGATGGTATATCAGGCGAAGTTACTTATTATTGGTATGCAGATGGAGAAGCCATTGTTGGTGCTAATAGCGCATCATTCATGTTAACCGACGAGCAAATAGGTTTACCTATTACAGCGCAGGGCCTATATACAGATGATGGTGGAGTGAACGAATCTCATATTACCGACCCGACAGCTGATGTGGCAGCCATGGTGTTTCCTGCAAGTGTGACTATTTCTGGTGATGCGTTAGTTGGCTCGCAATTGACCGCAAGTGTTGTAGATGACAATGGTTTTGATAGCGACACGGTTGTTTATCAATGGTTTGCTGATGATATTGCAATTGCAGATGAAGTACTATCAACGCTTTTGCTAACTGAGGCGCAATTTGCAAGTGTGATTACTGTTTCCGCTACATTTGAAGATGATCGCGGATTTTCAGAATCTCCAACATCATTACCCACTCAAGCGGTTGATAGAACAAATACACAAGGTGAAGTAACAATTAGTGGTACACCTACAATTGGCAATACACTAACAGCACAAATTAATGATGCTGATGGGGCTACAGGCACTATCGCCTATCAGTGGTTTGCAGATGGTGAAACTATTAATAATGCAACGCAAATTACCTACGTAGTTGAAGACGCATTACTAGGTAAAAAACTTACCGTTCAAGTTACTTATACCGACGATAATGGTTTCTCTGAAGATAATATGTCTGAAGAAACGATTGCTGTTTCAGCCGTTGCTGTTGATGAGGCGGGAAGTATTGCGATTATGGGCGTTGCTCCTTACTTAGCGGGTAATGAACTAAGCGCACAGATCACAGATAACAATGGTATTGAAGAGTCTAACGTAACATACGCATGGTCCGCCGACGGTGTTGAAATTACAGATACTAATAGCAAAACATTTACACCAACTAATTATGCAGGCGCTATTATCTCGGTGTCAGCTACTTATACCGATAATGATGGCTTTACAAATACAGTAACCCAATCACTTGATAGTGTGATTTACACCCAAACTGTGAGCAACCCTGAGGCATTATTAGGAGCTATTAGTTCAGGATTAGCCGATGGTTCTGTTATCGGTTTAAATACCGGTGTATACGCAGATATGGATGCGATTTTACTCACGAGTGCAGTGACATTGCGAGCAGTAGAAGGGCAAGTGCCGGTAATTAGCGGCGAATTATGTGTACATGTGGCTGGTGGGGTCGATGGCGCTGGTTTAGAAGGCCTTACATTTAAAAATATTGATACAAAAGCAGGCGAGTTTTGTGAATCTGAGGAAACTGCCGTTATTTATTCAGAAGGCGATAACTTTACCTTTTCGCACAACATAATGGATGGAGAAGAAGATACACTTAATAACTCTGAATATCATTGGCTGATGATAAAAGGTCAAAGTGCATTAGTAGAGAGAAATACCTTCTCTAATCGAAATGTAGCCGAAAAAGGCTCTGTGATAAAAATGTCATCTTCAAGTTCAGAACACGTAATTCAATATAATTTATTTAGCGATAGTAACAATCCAAACTTTGGACAATCAAGTTTATATTTAATTAATGCAGGTAGTACAACAGGCTCAGGTGCCGCTGATGACGCAAACTTTACTATTCAATACAACCGAGTAGAAAATTTTGTAACGGGTCGTCGTTTAATGCGTGTGCAAACCTCTGGTGCAACTATAAAAGGCAATACAATTGTAAATGCTAATGGCGGTATATCACTTGAAGATGGTGGCTTTAATGCAGTTACAGACAATATAGTTATTCGCACCACTAATATAGATAGTTCAAGTGATAGGCCAGCTGGCGTGATGATGACACCGCTTGGTCATACTGTCAGTAATAACTATATTGCGGGAATTCGCTCTGGCAACAAAGAAGCGGGTGGCATTGTATTTACAGCTAACCCATTCTCTCAAGCCGATGGCGGTGTGCCAAACTCTGGAAACCAATCTGTATTAGACGCTGCGGGTGATTTCACATTAACGGTAACAAACAACACCGTATTAAACTCACAGCAACCCATCGTATTTAGTACTGAGATTGGCTCTAAAGCACCGACAGGGGATTGTGATGAATTAACCGCAGAAAATGCCCCTGTTTTATATGGCTTAACTAAAAATGCCTTTGTTATTAACTTTAACGGGAACCTAATTGCTAATGGCCTAGGTGAAGAAGCTGCAGAAGATGCCCCCACTCCTGAAAGCGCGTTTTCTTTGGGGTTATTCTATCCAAATAGGCTAGATAGCGACCATGCATTTGAATACGACTGCGATCTAATTAATCAAGATAGCTCAGTATTTAGTAATAACTTTGGTTACATGGATAGTCGAGTTTCAGGTGATGACAGCGATGATTGGATTGCAATTAGAAACCTTAACGGTAATGGCTCATTTGATACCGACGGCGCAATTGATCAAGACCCAGCAGCAAATGATAAAGAGGTGCTTGAGTACGTTACCGTAGCAAGTACGTTGATTGAAACTGATCCAGCAGGTGCGCAAGCTGTTGCTGGCGCTAAAGGGCTTCATTACATACAGACAAGCCAAGTGGGCGCAGGCTCAACATGGGTAATTCAAAACGATTAATAGCTTTCTAGTAAAGCAAAAAAGCCCCATATGGGGCTTTTTTGCTTTTAGTGCTTTACTAACAGACTTATGAATAACAGTTTAAACCTATCTGACATGGCGGTAATGCAGGTTATCTTTAATTGGTATACCTTATGGTAATATTAAAATCTCAAATTGGTTGATCATATACAAGTGATTGAGTATATTAACGTCGGTGGACACATAAAATATACAAAAGCATAACAAGCTAACACACTTAAATCACACAACAACAACCAGCGGAGAATTAACATGTCGTTGAAGTCAATAAAGAATAATAATTCTATAACAGGGCAGTTTGCATTAAGGCCTGTTGCTAAATGGGTAAGAACAGCAGTCATAGCAGGTATGGCCACTTCTTGCGCATTTACAGCAAGTGCACAACAAGAGCAGGGAAAAACGACAGAAGTTGAAGAAGATGTAGAAATTATAAGTGTTACCGGTACTCGTAGAACAATACAAGACCAAATAGCTATAAAGCGAGAAGCAACTACGGTTGTTGATGGTCTATCATCAGAAGATATCGGCGATTTACCTGCGTTATCAATTGGTGAAGCCCTAGAATCAATTACGGGCGCTGCATCGCACCGTGAAAATGGCGGTGCAACAGAGATCACTATTCGTGGTCTTGGTCCGTTTTTAAGTGCAACGCACATTAACGGCCGCGAAGCTACCAATGGTAGTGGTGACCGTTCAGTTAACTTTTCACAATTCCCATCTGAGCTTGTTAAAAAAGTAGCAATTTATAAAACGCAAGATGCATCAATGATTGAAGGCGGTGTAGCAGGTGTTATTGCACTTGAAACTGTAACACCACTGGATTTCGGTAAACAACGTGTATCGGGTGAAGTAAAATTAAACTACAACCCAGATGAAGGTAATGTAGATAACTCACTGCAAAGTGACATGGGCTACCGCGGTACGTTTAGCTATGTTGATCAATTTGAGTTTGATAACGGCCAAGCAGTAGGTATTTCGTTTGGTGCACAGCGCCAAGATATAAGCCAACCAGAAGCAGAATACAGAAGCTCAAGCCCATCGGGTTCATCGCTTTGGGCATGTTTAAATGATCCTAATAATACAAATGAAGGTTTTTACCGCAGTAGTGCAGGTGATTGTGAAGACCAAGTTAGTGGCGGCAAAAACCAAGGTTACAATACAGAGATAGACCCTGAAACAGGTAAAGCAATAAGTGATGGCACTCCATATGCTTGGACCGGAAGTAGCCGTAGTTACCGTCAAAACGAAACATCAGATGAACGTGACGCTGTATTTTTTGCACTGCAATACCAACCGTCAGCTGAGTGGGATATTAACTTTGATACGCAAATATCTGACAGAACACAAAAAGAAGCACGTCATGACCTAATCTTTTTACAAAAACGTGCAACGCCAGGTGTAACAGGCCCGACACTTGTTACTAACGATGTAGGCGGTATTTTACATTGGGAAGGTGAAGAGCGAATTGAATCATCGGGTGAGCAATTTTCTCGCGAAGAGAATTACCAAGGCTACGGTTTAAACATTGAGCATAATGTAACAGACCGACTAACAGTGAGCCTTGATTTAGCATATTCAAAAACAGACCGTGAAGAGCTGCAAATATCTAACCGTGGCAGAACATCTGATCGTAACTATTTTACATGGGATATGGGCGATGAAATTCCTCATTTCACATTAACTGATTTTGATGTTACAGATATTTCGAATTTTACTGATAGTTTAAGAACACGTTTAGATCGCGAAAATGTTCGCGAAAATGTTATAAAATCAGCGCGCTTAGATTTTGATTATGAATTAGATAGTGGCATGTTCACTAAAATTGAAGGTGGTATCAGAACATCTGAGCTTTCTTTCATACAATTTGGTGGTACTGGAAACGGTGGTAATGGCTCAAGAGTTGAATACACTATTGGTGATGATTCGGCACTTGAGATTCTTCAAGGTTGTCAAATTGACTTCCCTGAATCAGGCTTTTTATCAAGCGTATCTGATGGCGATATTGTAACTAATGTTGATAGTGACGGTAATGTACTTACTAGCGGTACAGGTTCATCATGGGCGACGTACGACAATGTATGTTTTTCTCAAGCAGTTGCACTAACAGATTCTGATTACAATGGTGAGTTTGGTTACCCAGACGTAGATTACCAAAATACGGGTACTGTTGATGTAACAGAAAAGACAACTTCTGCTTATTTAATGGCTAGCTACGATACAGAAATGTTTGGTAAGTTTATTCGTGGTAACTTTGGTCTTCGTATAGTTGATACTGAAGTAACATCAGTTGGCTTCAGAGCAGATTACTATGTAGGCACCGATGCAGACACAGGATTTCTTGAACTAGTATCAGATTCAACAACACTTGATAAAATAGAAAGTGGATCTAGCTATACAAAATATCTACCTAGCTTTAACTTAGTTGTTGATTACAGCGAAGATATACTAATACGCGCGGGTATCTACCGTGGTATGTCTCGCGCTGACCCTTCAGATTTAAGCTATAACCGTGAATTTTCAACAAGTAGTAATGAAGATGGTGCAGCTACGTCACTTTCTGATTTATTAGTTGGTGTTAATGGTTCGGGTAACCCATCGACCCAGCCTTTAATGTCATGGAACTATGATGCTGCAGTTGAATGGTACCCTAATGATGACTCGATTATAGCGCTAAGCCTTTATTATAAACAGTTTCAAGGTGGTTTTGAGAAACAAACTGTTCTAGAAGAATTTACAATAGATGGAGAAACTGTATCTCTGCCTATTACTAACTCTGTTACATCAGACGATGAAAGCGAAATAGTAGGCCTTGAAGCATCGTTCTCATACCGTTGGGACAACGGTCTTGGTGTAAAGTTTGGTTATAACTTCGCAGATACTGACTTTGAGTTTGAAGACAGTCTTTATGGCGACACGTTCACGACTGACTTAGAGGGTAATACAACGCAATTAACGCAGGGAATAGTTGAAGCAGGCTCTGTACCAGGTTTTTCTGAGCATGTATTTAGCAGCCAACTTTACTACCAAATTGGCGACTTCGATACTGCGGTTATTTACAAATACCGTAGTGAGTATTTCCAACCTTATACAAGCAATGGCACACGCTTACGTTATGTTGATGCTGTAGGTGTATGGGAAATGCGCGCATCGTATAAAATTAATAAACACTTTAGAATCAAAGCTGAGGCAATTAACTTGTTCAGTGCACCTAAATCACAAGATTTCTTTGTGGAAGATAACTTAGGTGAAGTGAATGATTACGGCCCACGCCTATTCTTAGGTATGAGTTTTAAGCTTTAGTAAATAGCTAAAGTAAAAAATTAAAAAAGGCGGTTTACCGCCTTTTTTAATGCCTGCAATTTAAACTAGTTTTAACTACCGCGCTTATAAGTAAATCACAATACTAAATCACTTTGATCCTCCATTACTTAAGCTTGAGCATCCCCACTGTAAAACAATTACTAGGGCGTATTGATCTTTGGTGGGTGAATTTGCAGCAGTATGTTTGGTTTTTAGGCAAGGCAGAGCCTATGTAGTGTGGTTATTCCCCATAAATAGGCGATAACGCAGCATAAATACCAAACATGCGCTGCCCTTTGGGTTCTTTCTAGGGACGATTAACTCTTTGTTGCTCGGTTTTTACTTAGCCCACTAGGTTACAAACCTCGCGCCGCGATTTAATCGCCCCTAGATTGAACAAATTTCAATCCGCAAAGATCAACACGCCCTAAATACTCTCGATTTAAACCAGTGAAGTTTTACAGTCTTTTATTTTCAACACCCTAAATTTTGGTAATAAACCTATCTCAAGCGGATTCTAGACGGTCACTGTGCTTATTTGAATGAGCGCTGCTTTTAACGTTTAAATTTTTAATGATGGCTTTTTGCTAAGAAGAATTTATATAAATTTTCATAGGGCAGAAGAGGGTACATTTTTAAGCTGCACAGAGGTTATATAAAAAGATTTATATGATAATACACAAGCTTGGTTAACCAATTTTATGCATTTATTTAATGAGCAGAAAGATTTTTATAGTTATTTTAGATTTTATTTAAGGCTAATAATAATAAGAGTTTAAGCCTTCCCGAGTGGCTATTAAATATTTTTAGCTTTCTAATTTTTATTTAAAAACATGTGTTTAGATTGTTTTTTGACCTACCCTTACTTTTGTTAAAAACGCCTGTGTTTTATTTGGTAAGTTAGGTTTGGCGTAATATGAAAAAATCTAACTTACCAGCGGGTTGACCTTTTTGTGATTTGGTGTAAATATTGAGTTAATGATTTGTAATAAACAAAGGCTTTACCAAAGATAAGCGTAGCGAGTTAAACATAGCATTTCACACACACAGGAAAAAAACTATGAGTCATAAGTTATCTAAAATTACTCTGGCGGTTATATCTGCCACTGCACTGAATTTTTCTTTGTCAACACAGGCACAAGAAGCTCAACCACAAGCAAAAGATGATCTTGAAGTCATTGAAGTTTCGGGGATCCGCCAATCATTAACTAATGCCCTTGCTGAAAAGCGTTCGGCAGACAGCTTAGTAGAAATTATCCAATCAGAAGATATTGGTAAACTACCTGATCAAAACTTAGCAGAAGTTCTAGAAAACGTAACTGGTATACAAATTACACGCCAAGCAGGTGTGGGTACCGGTGTACAAATTCGTGGTACAGATGCAAACCGTACTGAAATAAACGGGGTATCTACAGTGGGCTCTGGCTCAGGTCGTAGTGGTATTAGCTTTGAAGATGTTTCTGCATCAATTATATCAAGTTTGGAAGTTATCAAGTCTCCAGAGGCTAAAACCATTGAAGGTTCTGTGGGTGGCACAATCAACCTTAAAACAATTCGTCCACTTCATTTAGGAGAGCAATTAGCCACTATTAGAGTACAAGGCGAAAATAGCAGCCTAAGTACAGACAGTGGTTTACAGCCTCGTTTTTCTGGTACGTTTGCTGATAACTGGGAAACTGATGATTATGGTAAATTTGGTGTACTGGTAAGTGGCAGCTACGCAGAGCAAGATGTAACGGCATTTCGTCCACGTGCAGATAGAGATAACGTTATTACTTCTGATAGTGGTGTAGCCAGTGCACAGTCGTTTGACTATTTACCAATTCAATTTTTTGTTCAAGATTATGATAACTACGAATACGAAACTAAAAACTTTGTAGGTACTATTGAATGGGCACCAAACGATAACACTAAATTTTATTTTGACGCGGTGGTAAATGATCAAGAGCGTCGTCAAGAAAGCTCACGTGTTCAAGCTTCTGGTGTTAGTGCTCTTAATGATATTTCTGTTCCAGACGCTTTTGAAACTGTTAACTTAGGCTCACTTGGCGGAACTAACTTGGGTTCGATTCAAGCAGCGCTTCGTGGTGTTATTCCTGTAAATTTAGATAACGATGATGACGATCCAAATCTTCGTTTTTCAAGTGATACAAACTCGCGTGTTACCGACAGCGATATATTTAGATTAGGTGGTGAATGGCAAGGTGATAAATGGTTTGTAAGTGCTGAAATTGCATCATCATCTTCAGACACAACCACACCTAGCTTTAATACAACGCTTAACTTTATTAACCCTAATGCGCCACTAGACGCTGGTGGCGGCAATGATAACAGTGTGCCATTTGAGTACGACTTATCAGGGGGTGCACTCGCTTTTGGTATTGCTGAAGGGGCAGAATACGCACCTACGGTTGAGCAATTACTAGACCCTGCAAACGTAGTACTGCGTGATGTAAATATTGGTCAAGATACGGTTGAAAACTCAGAAGATGCGTTTCGTATCGACTCAACTTATTACACAGATTCAATTATAACTTCTGTTGATTTTGGTTACCGTTACAGTAAATCACAAAGTAAGCAAAACGAAATTACATCAAGCGTTGGCCTAAGAACAATGGCAGATAGCCCAACAGGTGATTTATTTGCAGATTTATTAGTAGCAGGCCCAGATAACTTTAATGAAGCAGATGGACGTTCTTTATACATTGCTGACTTTTTATTAATTGACCCAGAGCTTGTTGCATCAGACCCTGATGCTGTACTTGCGACATTACAAAACGCCATGACTGCTCATGGTTCAAGCAAAACATTAAATGCGCCAACATCAAGCTCTGCAGGCTTTTTTGATATAGAAGAAGTTACGCATGCATTTTACGCGCAAGCTAACTTTGAATACGAAATGATTCGCGGTAACTTTGGTGTGCGTTACATCCAAACAGACGTTGAGTCTACTGGTAACTCTATAACACAAGATGGCAGTGGTAATGAGCTTGTAACTCGTATTACTAATGAATCAGACTATGACTTTATTTTACCACGATTAAACCTAGTAGCTGATGTATCAGAAGATGTACTTGTACGCTTTGGTGTAGGTAAAGATATACGCCGTCCAGATTACAATGACTTATCTACTTCTGTTACTTATAGTACCAGCCCTAATGACGAAGTTGAGTTTGGTAACCCTGCATTAAAACCTGAAGAAGTGTTGTCGTATGACCTATCGGCAGAATGGTACTTTGCAGAAGCAAGTGTATTTAGTGTTGGTATATTCCATAAAACACGTAAAGAATTGCATGTTAATCAGTTAACGTCGCCAGTAGAGGACCCAGTTACAGGTTACCGCGATTTAACAGACCCATGTGAAGGCGGCGGCATATTTAATCCAATTGCAGACATTAACGTATTTGGCCCTGAAAACGGCCGTGGTGTTTGTGTTGGTACAGAAACAAAAGTTAACGACAGCGGCGAAACAACCCAAAAAGGGATTGAGTTTGCGTTCCAGTATGACCTTGCAGGCTTTGAAAAAGACTTAGGTTGGGCCTCTGGCTTTGGTGTGTTAGCTAACTACACTATTCAAGAGTTCTCGGGTGGTGAAACAGTAAACACAGCAACTTCAAGAGCAAGTAATGTATTTGCAGCAAGCACAGGTACACCTGGTATTGAAGTAAGCGAAATTCAAGGGTTATTAAACCTATCTGAAAACGCATATAACTTTACCCTATACTACGAAAAGTATGGTTTATCAGCGCGTATGCGTTATACATGGCGCGAAGGTTACCGCTCAAATGACTTTGGTAGTACGTCTAGCTTCCCTTGGGGTTTCCCTGTGGTTCAAGAAGACCGTGGACAGCTTAATGCAAGTATTAGCTACGATGTGAATGAGCAGCTAAATATTGGCTTAGAAGCTGTAAACATTACTGAGTCTGAAATTAGCCAGTCTTGTGTAAACGAAAGTGCATTATTGTGTTTCCAAGGTCTAACAGACCGTCGTATAACATTAGGTGCTAGTTACCGTTTTTAAAAAGTAAAAATTGAGAGTGTGTTGCCTGTACGGGCAGTAAAAGCAAGCCGCATGGCTTGCTTTTTTTTGTGCTTCATTTAGTTATTAAAAGGTAATACATTAGTGATTGGCATAAATACGCCAGTTTGTAAAAAATAAATGGTGTGTTGTATTACTTGTTGGTTGTAGCGCATTGCACTGTGGCCTACATTAAGCGTAATAAAGTCGCTCATATTAGCAGGGCGTGTCGATCTTTGATGGTTGAATTTGTGCAGCTGCATGTTTGGTTTTTAGGCAAGGCAGAGCCTGTGAAGTGTGGTTACTCCCCATAAATAGGCGATAA